>DASYTI010000099.1 GCA_036002485.1 Candidatus Methylomirabilota bacterium
GGAAGGCCTCGCCCCCGTGATCGTCCAGCACATCGGCGAGACCATCCGCCGGCTCAAGGCCGAAGGATTCACGATTCTGCTCGTGGAGCAGAACTTCCGCTTCGCCTCGCGCGTCGCGGACCGGCACTACGTCATGGAGCATGGCCGCGTCGTCGACATGCTCGCGAACGCCGATCTCGATCGGCACATGGACAAGCTGCACGACTACCTCGGCGTGTAGCGCCACCCCAACCAAGGAGACCCCGATGTTGATCCGACGCTTCGTCATGGTGACCGCGGCGCTCGCCGCGGCCGCGGCCTTCGGCGGGATCACCGCCGTGCCCGCGCAGACCCCGATCTCGGACGGGATCATCAAGATCGGCGTGCTGAACGACCAGTCGAGCCTCTACGCGGACCTCGGCGGCCAGGGCTCGGTCGTCGCCGCGAAGATGGCGGTCGAGGACTTCGGCGCCGAGAAGAAGGGCATGAAGGTCGAGGTCATCTTCGCCGACCATCAGAACAAGCCCGACGTCGGCTCCCAGATCGCGCGCCAGTGGTACGACGCCGAGAAGGTGGACATGATCCTCGACGTCCCGAACTCGGGCGTCGCGCTCGCCGTCAACCAGATCACGCGCGACAAGAAGCGGGCGATGGTCATCTCGTCGGCGGCCTCGTCGGACCTGACCGGCAAGGCGTGCTCGCCGAACACCGTGCACTGGACGTACGACACGTGGGCCCTCGCCAACGGCACCGGCAACGCCCTCGTCAAGCAGGGGGCCGACACCTGGTTCTTCATCACCGCGGACTACGCCTTCGGCCATGCTCTCGAGCGTGACGTCGAGGCCGTGGTGCTCAAGAACGGAGGCAAGGTCCTGGGCAAGGTGCGCCATCCGCTCAACACGCAGGATTTCTCCTCCTTCCTGCTCCAGGCCCAGGCGTCCAAGGCGAAGGTCATCGGGCTGGCCAATGCGGGCGGCGACACCACGAACGCCATCAAGCAGGGCGCCGAGTTCGGCATCGTCAGGGGTGGGCAGAACTTCGCGGGTCTCCTCGTGTTCCTCACCGACGTCCATGCCCTCGGCCTTCAGACCGCGCAGGGACTCGTCTTCACCGAGACATTCTACTGGGACTTGAACGATCGGACGCGCGCCTTTGCCAAGCGGTTCGCCGACCGCAACCGCGGCATCCACCCGACCATGATCCACGCCGGCGTCTACGCGGGTGTCACGCACTACCTCAAGGCGGTAGAGGCCCTCAAGAGCGACGACGGCACCAAGGTCATCGTGAGGATGAAGGAGATCCCGACCGACGACCCGCTCTTCGGCAAGGGCACCATCCGCGTCGATGGGCGGAAGATTCATCCGGCCTATCTGGTCGAGGTCAAGAAGCCCGCGGAATCGAAGGCCCCGTGGGACTATTACAAGATCCGCGCGACCATTCCCGCCGACCAGGCCTTCCGGCCCCTCGACCAGGGCGAGTGCCCGCTGGTCAAGAAGTAGCGTGACTGATGCGTCCCTCTCTCTCTGCCTCGGCAGGGAGAGAGGGGATCCGCGATGAGCAGCATCTTCGGCGTCCCGACCCAGGCCCTGTTCGGCCAGCTCTTGATCGGCCTGATCAACGGCTCCTTCTATGCCCTCCTGAGCCTCGGGCTGTCCGTCATCTTCGGACTGCTCAACATCATCAACTTCGCCCACGGCGCCCTGTACATGATGGGCGCCTTCGTGGCGTACTTCCTCCTGCAGTGGGCGGGGCTCGGCTACTGGTGGGCCCTCCTCGTCTCGCCGATCGTGGTCGGGCTCCTCGGCGTCGTGCTGGAGCGGACCATGCTCAAGCGCCTCTACCATCTCGATCACCTCTACGGGCTCCTCCTGACCTTCGGGCTCGCCCTCATCATCCAGGGACTCTTTCGTAACGAATTCGGATCCTCGGGACTGCCGTACGCCATGCCAGTGCAGCTCGCGGGGGGGCGCAGCCTGGGCTTCATGTTCCTGCCGAACTACCGGGCCTGGGTCATCGTCTTCTCGCTCGGGACGTGCCTGGCCACCTGGTACGTGATCGAGCGGACCAAGCTCGGCTCCTATCTGCGCGCGGCCACCGAGAACCCGGCGCTCGTCCAGGCCTTTGGCATCAATGTGCCGCGGATGATCACCCTCACGTACGGATTCGGAGTGGCCCTGGCCGCTCTGGCCGGAGTGCTGGCCGCACCTATTTATCAGGTGAACCCGCTCATGGGCGCCGATCTCATCATCGTGGTCTTCGCGGTGGTGGTGATCGGGGGCCTGGGCTCGATCATGGGCTCGATCCTGACCGGCTTCGCCCTCGGAATCGTCGAGGGACTCACCAAGGTCTTCTATCCCGAGGCCTCGAACACGGTCATCTTCGTGATCATGGCGCTGGTCCTGCTCGTCAAACCCACCGGGCTCTTCGGGCGGGAGAAGTAGCCGGTGACCACGGCTCAGGAAGTCGCGCCAGCCCTCGAGACGCCCTCCGCCACCGGCCTCCACCAACTCGTCGCCTTCGCCGTCATGGTCGCCTTCTTCGTGGTGGCGCCGTTTTTCATCTACCCGCTCTTCCTCATGAAGGCGCTCTGCTTCGCCCTCTTCGCCTGCGCCTTCAACCTCCTGATCGGCTATGTCGGGCTCCTGTCCTTCGGACATGCCGCCTTCCTCGGCTCCGCCGGCTATATCTCGGCGCACACTGCCAAGGTCTGGGGCTGGCCGCCGGAGCTGGCCATTCTCGCCGGGACAGTGGTGGCGGGGGCTCTCGGCGTCCTGATCGGCGCCCTGGCCATCCGCAGCCGGGGGATCTACTTCGCCAACATCACGCTGGCCCTGGCGCAAATGATCTATTTCTTCTGCCTGCAGGCCCCGTTCACTCACGGCGAGGACGGCATCCAGTCAGTGCCGCGGGGCATGCTGTTTGGCCTTCTCGATCTGCGCAATACCATGACCATGTACTTCGTGGTGCTGGCGGTATTCCTGGCGGGCTTCCTCCTGATCTACCGGACCATCCACTCGCCCTTCGGTCAGGTGCTGAAGGCCATCCGTGAGCATGAGCCGCGGGCGGTCTCCCTCGGCTACACCGCCGAGCAGTACAAGCTCCTCGCCTTCGTGCTGTCCGCCACGCTCTCAGGGCTGGCCGGCGGCACCAAGGCCATCGTCTTTCAGCTCGCCTCGCTCACCGACGTGCACTGGACCATGTCGGGCGAAGTCGTCTTGATGACGCTCCTGGGCGGTCTCGGCACCGTCTTTGGTCCCGTCGTCGGGGCTTTCATCGTGGTCTCGCTCGAGAACTACCTGTCCCAGCTCGGGGCCTGGGTGACCGTGGTGCAGGGGGTGATCTTCGTGCTTTGCGTGCTGACCTTCAGGCGCGGAGTGGTCGGCGAGCTCGCCCGCCTCCTCAAGAAGCCCCTCTAGGCTGCTGAAAAAGGCCCATCTGCTTCGTTGGCGAGGGCGGCGGCACCCGCTCAACGTACAGAGAGTACGCCTCGGGGTGCCGCCGCCCTCGCCGCCTCGCATCTGGACCTTTTTGAGCAGCCTAGTCTAGGCGGCTGAGGCTTGGCAGCGTTCTTCGAATTCGGATAGCATCTTCCGGTACTTGTCCTCGATGGCTCGCTTCTGGCGCTCCCACTGGGCCTCGAAGCGCTGCTGCTCCTTCTGGCGGCATGCCGAGGCGCCCGGGCCTCCCGGACAGCGCCCGAAGGCCTCCCACATGGCCGCGCGATTGGTGTCCTCGGCGCCTTCTATCTCTGAAAGCATCAAGCGCCCGACCACGTTTCGGGCCTGCTGAGGCCGGGCGCAGTCCATCTCGAGCTGGGCCCAGCCGATCGACCAGCCGAGAATGACCCCCACGACCCAGACCACCGAGCGCATGCTCACGTCGCTGCGCCAGAAGGTCCGAAGGTGACTGTAAACCCTTGTCTTGGCTCGCAAAGTCGCTTGACAGCCCCAGTAGGGTCGTTTAGACTCTCGCCACTCCAGCTGCCCCGGCACGGCTAATCCCCCAGGGCCTCGTGCCCGGGACAAGGCTCGGACGATTGTGGAAACTCTCTCCAATGGCGCAGGCGAGTGTCGCTTCACGGATCCCATGTGATCCGGGCGATGTTGCGCGACCACAGACGGCGCGAATGCTGACCCCAGGCCTCGACACCCTTCCGAAGCTCGCCCTGGACAATTCCCAGCGCCTCGCCGCCACCGTGGCCATCCGCGAGAAGGAATTCGGGATCTGGCAGGCCCACACGTGGAAGGACTACGTCGATCACGTGCGACGAATCGCGCTCGGCCTCGCCAGCCTCGGCTTCCGCCGCGGGGACAAGCTCGCCGTCATCGGCGACAACCGCCCCCAGCTCTACTGGACCATGGTGGCGGCTCAGGCCCTGGGCGGCGTGCCCGTGCCCATCTATCAGGACGGGATAGCCGCCGAGATCCACTACGTCATCGATCACTCCGAGTCCCGCATGATCATCTGCGAAGACCAGGAGCAGGTCGACAAGATCCTGGAGATGAAGGACAAGCTGCCATTGGTCGAGGTCATCGTCTACGACGATCCCAAGGGCATGCGGCACTACGACCATCCGTGGCTCGTGAGCCTCGATCAGGTGCAGGCGCGGGGCGTCGAGTTCGCGCGGGACCACCCCGGCCACTGGGACGCGGAAGTGGCCCAAGGGCTCGCCACGGATCTGGCCATCATCAACTACACGTCGGGGACGACGGGGTTCCCCAAGGGCGTCATGATCTCCCACGGCGCCCTCATCGCCACCGCGAGGCATTTCCTCGAGGTCGAGCCCATGACCAGGGGCGACGAGATCATGGCGTACCTGCCCATGGCGTGGATCGGGGACAGCTTCTTCTCCCTGGCCGTCGCCTTCCTCGCCGGGTGCACGGTCAACTGCCCGGAAGACGCCTCCACCGTTCGCCACGACTTCCGCGAGATTGGCCCGACCATGACCTTCGCGCCCCCGCGCATCTGGGAGAACATCCTCTCCCAGGCCCAGGTGCGCATCGAGGACGCCAACTGGCTCCAGCGGCGCCTCGCGAAGTTCTTTCTCCCTCGTGGAATGCTCAAGGCGCGGCTCGAGCTCGAGGGCAAGCCGGTGCCCGCTCAGCTTCGCACCCTGTCCTGGCTCGGGCGCTGGCTCGTCTTCGACCCCCTCCGCGACCAGCTGGGCTTTCGTCGCATCCGCGCGGCCATCACGGGTGGCGCCGCCCTCGGCCCCGACATGATCCAGTTCTTCCGGGCCATCGGCGTCAATCTCAAGCAGCTCTACGGCGCCACCGAGTGCTGCGCGCCGGCCACCCTGCACCGGGACGGTCGGGTCAAGCTCGAGACGGTGGGCTCGCCGCTGCCCGGCGTCGACATCAAGCTCTCCGATCGGGGCGAGGTCCTCATCCGCACCGACGGTCTCTTCGCCGGTTACTACAAGAACCCTGAGCAAACGGCCTCCGCGCTCAAGGACGGGTGGCTCCATACGGGGGATGCCGGCCTTTTCGACCCGGACGGGCAGCTCGTCATCATCGATCGCGTCAAGGACGTGGCCATGCTGCAGGATGGCACGGTGTTCGCCCCGCAGTACATCGAGAACAAGCTCAAGTTCAGCGTCTATATCAAGGAAGCGGTGGCCGTGGGCAATGCGCGACCCTGTATCGCCGCCATGCTCAATATCGACATGGAGGTGGTGGGCAACTGGGCTGAGCGGCGCGGCATCAGCTATTCGGGGTATACCGACCTCGCCCAGAACCCCGCCACCTACGAGCTGATGCACGAGGAGATCCGTCGAGCCAATGACACCCTGGCCCCATCGCAGCGCGTCAAGCGCTTCGCCATCCTGCACAAGGAGCTGGACCCCGACGACGCCGAGATCACGAGAACCAGGAAGCTCCGCCGCGGGTTCATCAATGAAAAGTACGCGTCCATCATCGCCGCTCTCTACGATTCACGCGTCACGGCCGTGTCGATCCGGGCCACCGTGACCTACGAAGACGGGCGGACATCTGAGATGGAAAGGCAAATCCGCATCATGGACCTGGAGGGGGGCTAAGTGCCGGTGACCGCGCAGGAGGAGGAGATCGCGGCTCCCGGACCGGCGGGTGGCGCCGGCCGGGAGCCCCTCCTCCGCGTCGAGGAGATCACCGTCCACTTCGGCGCCGTCCAGGCCTTGAGCGACGTCAGCCTCGACATTCATCGAGGAGAGATCGTCGCCATCATTGGCCCCAACGGGGCGGGAAAGACCACCCTCCTGAACGTGATCAGCGGCTTCTACCATCCTCAGCGAGGCCGCATCGTCTTCGACGGCAAGGATCGAACCCAGCTCAAGCCCTTCGAAGTGGCGGAGCTCGGCATCGCGCGCACCTTCCAGAACGTCGCCCTCTTCAAGGGCATGACGGTGCTGGACAATATCATGACCGGTCGCCTGCTCAAGATGCGGGGGCACTTCCTCCTGGACGCCCTGTACTGGGGCCCGGCCCGGCGGCAGGAGCTCGAGCACCGGGCCGCCGTCGAGCGGGTCATCGACTTCCTGGAGATCCAGGCCATTCGCAAGACGCCGGCGGGCCGGCTGCCCTACGGTCTCCAGAAGCGCGTCGAGCTGGCCCGCGCCCTCGCCGCCGAGCCCCAGCTCTTGCTCCTCGACGAGCCCATGGCCGGGATGAACGTCGAGGAGAAGGAAGACATGTGCCGCTTCGTCCTCGACGTCCACGACGAGTTCGGCACCACCATCGCCCTCATCGAGCACGACATGAGCGTGGTGATGGACATCTCCGATCGCGTGGCCGTGCTGGACTACGGTCGCAAGATCGCCGAGGGCTCTCCCGATGCCGTGCGCACCGACCGCGCCGTCATCGACGCCTATCTCGGGGTCGCCCATGATTGAGCTGCTCCGGGGCGTGCTCGTCGCGCCCTTCGCCGACATGGCGGGCAACCCGACCTTTCTCGCCGAGGTGCTCTTCGGCGGCATCGCGGCCGGGCTCATGTACTCCCTGGTCGCCCTGGGCTTCGTCCTCATCTTCAAGGCCTCGGGCGTGTTCAATTTCGCTCAGGGTGTCATGGTCCTCTTCTCCGCCCTCACCCTGGTGGGGCTGATGGAGAAGGGCGTGCCCGTGCCCATCGCGCTCGCCTTGACCCTCCTGACCATGGTCGCCCTCGCCTTCGCCATCGAGCGGCTCGTCCTCCGCCCCCTCGTCAACCAGGAGCCGATCATCCTGTTCATGGCGACCATCGGGCTCAACTTCTTCCTCGAGGGCTTCGGGGAGATGGCCTGGGGCGCCAACGTCAAGAAGCTCGACATCGGCATCCCCGATACGTCGTTCATCGTCCACGGAGTCCAACTGAACCGGCTCGAGCTCACGGCCGCGCTGACCGCAGCCGTCCTCGTGGGCATACTGGCGATCTTCTTCCAGCGGACCAAGATCGGCCGGGCCCTCCGCGCGGTGGCGGACGACCACGAGGCGGCGCTCAGCATCGGCATCCCGCTCAAGACGATATGGGTCGTGGTCTGGTCGGTGGCGGGGTTGGTGGCGCTGGTGGCGGGCATCATGTGGGGCGCCAAGAGCGGCGTCCAGTTCAGCCTCTCGCTCATCGCGCTCAAGTCGCTGCCCGTTCTCATCCTGGGCGGCTTTACCTCGGTGCCGGGGGCGATTGCCGGCGGCCTCATCATCGGGGTGGGCGAGAAGCTTGGTGAGGTGTACTGGGGACCGCTGGTGGGCGGCGCCATCGAGAACTGGTTCGCCTATGTCCTGGCCCTGGCCTTCCTGCTCGTTCGCCCTCAAGGCCTATTCGGCGAAAGAATTATCGAGCGCGTCTAGCCGTGATCTACAGAGAGACGGGGCAGTTCAAGAGCAGCTACGCGAGCGACCAGGCCATCTTTCCCATCGTCCAGGATCGCGTCCTCGTGCTGCTCGGCGTGGCCGCGGCCTTCGTGGTGCCGCCCCTGATGGCCAACGACTACTGGCTGCAGGCCGTCCTCATCCCGCTCTTGATCTACGCGCTGGCCGCCATCGGTCTGAACCTTCTCACCGGCTATGCGGGGCAGGTGTCGCTCGGCACGGGCGGCTTCATGGCCGTGGGCGCCTACTCGGCGTTCAAGTTCGCCACGAGCTTCCCCCAGCTCAATATCGTCGTCGTCTTCCTGCTCTCCGGCCTCATCGCGGCCGGCGTCGGCCTCGTCTTCGGCGTGCCCAGCTTGCGGATCAAGGGCTTCTATCTGGCCGTGGCCACGCTGGCTGCCCAGTTCTTCCTGGTCTGGCTCTTCAACAAGGTGCCCTGGTTCGTCAACTACGCCGCTTCGGGCACCATCACGGCGCCCGCGCGCACACTCCTCGGGGTGATGGTGACCGGGCCCCAGGCCTCGGCGGAAGCGCGCTACGTGGTGGCCCTGGGGCTCGTGGCCGTCTTCGCCCTCGTGGCCAAGAACCTCGTGCGGGGGCGCGTGGGGCGATCGTGGATGGCCATCCGCGACCGCGACATCGCCGCCGAGATCATCGGGGTGCGCCCCCTGCGCACCAAGCTCCTGGCCTTCGGCATCAGCTCGTTCTACTGTGGCGTGGCCGGCGCGGAGTTCGTGTTCCTCTACCTGGGCAGCGCGGAGACGCTCGCCTTCGACATCAACCTGTCCTTCCTGGTGCTGTTCATGGTCATCATCGGCGGGCTGGGCAGCGTGCTCGGCTCCTTCCTCGGCGCGGGCTTCATCGTCCTCGTGCCGATCTTCCTGACCAATGCCCCCCACCTGGTCGGGCTGCCTCTGCCCGTGGCCTTGCAGAAGCAGATCGAGCTGATGGTCTTCGGGGCCCTGATCGTCTTCTTTCTCATCGTCGAACCCAATGGGCTGGCGCGGCTGTGGCAGATCGCGAAAGAGAAGCTGCGCCTGTGGCCGTTTCCCCACTAGCAAGGAGGATCGCAATGAAGCGAGTGAGAGTGCCAATGATCGGTCTCCTGGCCCTGGCCGTCGTGCTCGGGCCCCTGACCGGCGTCGTGTCCGCGCAGTCGCAGGGGATCTTCATTCCCTTGCTCGTCTACCGGACGGGTCCCTATGCGCCGAGCGGCATCCCCATCGCCAACGGCTTCGTGGACTACTTCTCGCTGCTCAATGAGCGCGATGGCGGCGTCAATGGCGTCAAAATCATCTGGGAGGAGTGCGAGACCCAGTACGACACCAAGCAAGGCGTCGAGTGCTACGAGCGCCTCAAGGGCAAGGGCCCTGTTCTCGTGAACCCGTACAGCACGGGCATCACCTACCAGCTCATTCCGAAAGCTCCCGTCGACAAGGTGGTGGTCTTCTCCATGGGCTACGGCATGACGGCAGCGGCCGACGGGCGCTGGTTCCCCTGGGTCTTCAGCTTCCCCACCACGTACTGGAGCCAGGCCTCGGCGGTCATCCGCTACATGGGCCAGCAGGAAGGCGGGCTGGAGAAGCTCAAGGGCAAGAAGATCGTCCACATCTTTCACAACAGCCCCTACGGCAAAGAAGCGAATCCCACCCTCGAGGATCTGGCCCGGAAGTACGGCTTCGAGCTGACCCTGCTGGCCGTGGATCATCCCGGGCAGGAGCAGAAAGCGACCTGGCTGCAGGTCCGGCGACTCAACCCCGACTGGATCTTCATGTCGGGCTGGGGCGTGATGAATCAGGTCGCGGTGAAGGAAGCCGTGGCCACCGGCATCAAGATGGACCGCTTCATCGGCAACTGGTGGTCGGCAAGCGAGGCCGACGTCGTCCCCGCGGGCGAGGCCGCCAAGGGCTACAAAGGCGCCACCTTCCACGCGCCGGGCACGAACTTCAAGGTTTTCCAGGAGATCGTCAAGCACGTCTATGACAAGGGCAAGGGCGCGGGGAAGAAGGAAGAGATGGGGGCCGCCCTCTACAACCGCGGCATCGTCAATGCGATGCTCTCCGCGGAGGCGATTCGCACGGCCATGGCGAAATACGGCAACAAGGCGCTGACGAGCGAGCAGGTGCGGTGGGGGTTCGAGAACCTCAACCTGACCGAACAGCGGCTCGATCAGATGGGGATGAAGGGCTTCACGCATCCGATCAAGGTGACGTGCGAGGATCACGAGGGTAATGGCCCCGTGCTCATCCAGCAGTGGGACGGCAAGAAGTGGAGCATCGTGTCGGACTGGATCGCGCCCATGCGCGAGGTGGTGCGCCCGAAGCTCGAGGCGGCCGCGGTCGAGGAAGGCAAGAAGCTGAGCTACACGCAGCGCGACTGCGCGAAGGAGAAGTAGCGCCCCTCGTCATGAGCGACATGGCCCGTCCGCTGCTGTCGGTCAACAACATCGAGGTGATCTACGATCACGTCATCCTCGTGTTGAAAGGGGTGTCGCTCGCCGTTCCCGAGGGGGGCATCGTCGCCCTCCTCGGGGCCAATGGCGCGGGCAAGAGCACCACGCTGAAGGCCATCTCGGGCCTGTTGCGGACGGAGAGGGGAGATGTCAGCAAGGGGAGCATCGAGTTCCTGGGCGAGGCCATCAAGCGCAAGGATCCCTCCGAGGTCGTCCGGCGCGGGATCGTGCAGGTGATGGAAGGCCGACATGTCTTCGAGCATTTGACCGTGGAGGAAAACCTTCTCACGGGCGCCTACACGCGCGACGGGCGGTCGCTCAAGCGGGATCTCGAGAGGGTCTACCAGTACTTCCCCCGCCTGCGCGAGCGGCGCGAGGTGCGGGCGGGCTATGTGTCCGGAGGCGAGCAGCAGATGGTGGCCATCGGGCGGGCCCTCATGGCGCACCCCAAGCTCATGCTCCTGGACGAGCCGTCCATGGGCCTGGCCCCCATGCTCGTGCAGGAGATCTTCGACATCGTGAGCCGCTTGAACCGTGAAGAGGGAGTGGCCGTGCTCCTCGCCGAGCAAAACGTCTCCATGGCGCTCCGCTTCGCCGACTACGCGTACGTGATGGAAAATGGCCGGGTCGTGCTCGATGGGGATCGGAAGACCATCAGCGAGAACGAGGACGTCAAGGAGTTCTATCTGGGACTCTCCGGGGTGGGCCAGCGCAAGAGCTACCGGGGCGTCAAGCACTACAGACGGAGGAAGCGCTGGCTCTCATGACCACGGAAGCGGGCGCAGCCGTGCCGTGTCCAGGTCCCCGCGCGGAGGCCGGGACGCTTCGAGCGCCGACTTCGCCGGCGCAACCTGACGGGGGGAGGTTCGGAAGGGGGGCGGAGTCCCCCTCCGAGGATTCATGACCACCCAGATCGAGTTCCGGGACGTGTCGAAGTCCTTCGGCGGCGTGCACGCCGTGACGGGCGTAGGGTTCACAGTGGACAAGGGGCAGATCCTCTCCGTGATCGGGCCCAATGGCGCGGGCAAGACGACCCTCCTCAACTGCGTCAGCGGCTTCTACCACCCGAACCGAGGCTCGATCGTGCTGGAGGGGCGGGACATCACCCATCTGGCGCCCGGCCACATCGCGACCCTGGGGGTGGCCCGCACGTTTCAGAACATCGCCCTGTTCAACGGGATGAGCGTGGTGGACAACCTCATGCTCGGCCGGCACATCCACATGACGAATGGGATCTTCCGGTCCGTGCTCTACTGGGGCCCGGCCCGCCGCGAGGAGGTCGAGCACCGCCGAGCGGTGGAGGACATCATCGACTTCCTGGAGATCCAGGCCATCCGCAAGCAGCCGGTGGCCTCGCTGCCCTACGGGCTCCGGAAGCGGGTGGAGCTGGGGCGCGCGCTCGCCATGCGCCCGAAGGTGCTCCTGCTTGACGAGCCGATGGGGGGGACGAACCACGAGGAGAAGGAGGACATGGCGCGGTTCATCCTCGACGTCAACGACGAGTGGGGCACCACCATCATGCTGATCGAGCACGACATGGGGGTGGTGATGGATATCTCCCAGCGCGTGGTGGTTCTCGACCTGGGCCAGAAGATCGCCGAGGGCACGCCCGCCGAGGTCAAGGCGCACCCGGGGGTGATCAAGGCCTATCTCGGCAGCAAGTCCGTGGCCTGAGAGGAGGCCGGAATGTCCGAGCAGACGCTGCCGCAGTTCCTGGTGCGCAATGCCCGAGAGTTTCCGAAGGACCCCGCCCTCCGGGAGAAGGACCACGGCATCTGGCAGCAGTGGACCTGGGCCGAGTACCTAGTCCACGTGCGGTCGATCGCCCTCGGCCTGGTGAGCCTCGGCTTCGAGCGCGGCGACAAGCTCGCACTCCTGTCGGACAACCGCCCTCAGCTCTATGCCGCCATGGTGGCCGCGCAGGCGGCGGGGGGGGTGCCGGTGCCGCTCTACCAGGAATCCATCGCACGGGAGCTGGAGTTCGTCATCGACCACGCGGATGCGACCATCGTGTATGCCGAGGACCAGGAGCAGGTAGACAAGCTCCTCGATCTCCGGAACAGGCTGCCCAAGGTCAGGAAGGTGATCTACGACGACCCCAAGGGGATGCGCCACTATAGTGATCCCCTCCTCGTGAGCCTCGTCGAGCTGGAGGCGGCCGGGGCCAAGCTCGCGGCGGAGCGGCCCGGCCTCTTCGACGAGCTG
>DASYTI010000100.1 GCA_036002485.1 Candidatus Methylomirabilota bacterium
GCCAGGCTGCGCGCAGTACGCCGCGACGCGGCGGCGCACCGTCTCGCCGTGGCGGGCGATGGCCTCGCCATCCGCCATCTCGGCCGGGGGGCTCTCCTCGAACCACTGCTCGGAGAGGTGTCCCTGCTCACGGGTGTCAACAAAGGACGCGCTCACCCGGAAGACGTGAAAGCCAAGCTGGCGGACGGTGCGGTCGCGGCCCGGTGACTTCATGCCGAGCTGCTCGCGCGGGACTTGGCGGATGGCGCGCTGGGTGGCCGCGAGCACGACGTCGAGCCGCCGCGCCAGCTCAACCGGCGAGAGCTGCTGGCGCTCTTCGTAGCGCGCGCCCACCAGCTCGGCGAGCGCTTTCGGGTTCCAGCCGTGGACCACGCGGTCACCCACGATGGTCGCGGGCACGCGCGGGATGCCGAACGGCTCGAGGTCACGCTTTCGCGCGGGCTCGGCCTCCACGTCGAACCCGTCGAACTTCACTCCCCATGACGAAAGCAACTCTTTCGTCTTGGCGCACGAGCTTCAGCCCTGCCGGTAATAGACGCGCGGGGTATCCATGGCGCCTCCTCTTGGTCGCCTATGGTACTGCGAACCGCCTCGCGTGCCTACTGCCAACTTGACAGTCGGTGCGGGAGGGGACGATGATTCGCGCTGCCACTGTACCCATCACGGCAACCGGGAGAACAGCATGCACGATCTCTTGCTCAAGGGTGGAACCGTGGTGGATCCGTCCACGGGGCTCGACGGGGTCTGCGACATCGCCGTGCGAGACGGCGTGATCGCGCGCATTGCCAAGGACATTCCATCCGCCGAGGCAACTCAGACCATCGAGGTGGCGGGCAAGATCGTGACCCCGGGGCTGATCGATCTCCATGCCCACGTCTTCGAGGGCGTCAACCGTAATGGCGTCCACCCCGATCTCGGCGGCGTGCGCGCCGGCGTCACCACCATCGTGGATGCGGGCAGCGCGGGGGCGGCCACCTTCGCGGGTTTTCCCCGGCACATCATTCCCCGCTGCCAGACCGAGATCATTCCCTTCCTGCACATCTGCCAGACGGGGCTCGCCACCTCGCCGGACATCATCGCGGAGAGCAGCATCGATCTCGACGACACGCTCCAGGTTCTCGACCAGTACAAGGGCCTCATCTGCGGGATCAAGGCGCGCATGGTCTCGCCCGCCCTCGAGATCATGGGCATGGAGATGCCGCGGCTGGCCAGGCGAGCGGCCCGCGAGAGCGGCACCAAGCTCATGGTCCACATCGGCGACACGGAGAAGCGCTACGACCCGACGGTGATTCGCTCGCTCCTGCCCCTCCTCGAGGCGGGCGATATCCTCACGCACTACTTCACGGCCAATCCCGGCGGGGTTCTGGACGGCAACGGCAAGCTGGTGCCCGAAGCCCGCGAGGCCGCGGACCGCGGCGTGTGGTTCGATACGGCGCATGGGCGGAAGAACTTCAGCTTCGACGTCGGCCGCCGCTGCATCGAGCAGGGTCTGCTCCCCCACTGCATCAGCACCGATCTCACCGTTCCCGGCCGCATCCACACCGTGCACAGCATGACCGAGATCATGACCCGCTTCCTCGGCCTCGGGTTCACGCTCGCCCAGGTCGTGACCATGAGCACGGCCAATCCCGCCCGGGCCATCGGTGCCTCCCACCGTCTGGGGAGCCTCGCCGTCGGTCGGCAGGCCGACATCTCCGTTCTCGAGCTCCGCGAGGGCGACTGGGTGGTCTATGACGTGCTCGGCGAGAGCCTGCGCGTCACGCGGGCCGTGGTGCCGTTCGTGACGGTGAAGAAGGGCCAGGTCTTCACGCCGGACTGGGGGCCGAGGCCCTGGGGATGGGAGCCTGATGCATTCTTCCCGGCCGCGGCGTCGATGAAGAGCTGCTGCTGATCGGGGGGCGCGTTGAGGACCCCTCATCTACTCAGCCCTCGCCTCAGGGCTTCGCCCTTCAGCTCGAACTGCGGCCCTCTCCCCAGAGGGGAGAGGGATATCTGCTAGCCGCGCGGGTCCGGCTGCAGTATGCTCTCGTCCTCGCCGGGCAAGCGCATCGCTCGGCTCGAGGAGCAGGCCCGAAGGTGGGCGCGGACGAGCGCAGTGTTGGCTGGCCAACAGGGAGTGCGCGAGAGGAGCGTCATGGCGACGACAAGCGGGCTGAGCTACGGAGTGATCGAGGGCTGGGAGCAGCTTCCCGCGGGCTACGAGCACCGCGACGTGGCGGGGGTGGCGGTCGACGGCGAGGACCGCGTCTTCCTGATCTGTCGGGGCGATCATCCCATCATCGTGTACGACCGCAAGGGCAACTTCATCCGCTCCTGGGGCGAGGGGGATTTCACCTATCGCACCCACGGCATCACCGTCGCCTCCGACGGCACCGTGTGGTGCACGGACGACGGGAACCACACGGTGCGGCGCTTCACGCCGGAGGGCAAGCTGCTCATGACCCTCGGCACGCCGAACGCTGCCGCGGACACGGGCTATGACGGCAAGGACTACATGACGATCACGAAGCCCGCCGATGCGTTCAATCGCCCGACCAATCTGGCCATCGGCCCCAAGGGCGATCTCTACGTCAGCGACGGCTACGGCAACTGCCGCGTCCACCGCTTCTCGCCTTCGGGCGAGCGCAAGCGCTCCTGGGGCGTGCCGGGCACCGGCCCCGGCCAGTTCTACCTGCCCCACGGCATCGCCGTGGCCGCCGACGGCCGGGTCTTCGTCTGCGACCGCGAGAACGATCGCATCCAGATCTTCAGCCCCGAGGGTGAGTATCTCAGCGAGTGGACGGACACCCAGCGCCCGACCCACCTCGTCTTCGACGCCAAGGGCCGCGCCTTCGTCTCCGAGCTGTGGTGGTACCCGGGCCAGACCTCTCGTCGTCAAGGGCCCATCTCGCAAGCTCGGCCCGGGCGGGTGAGCGTCTTCGATCCCGAGGGCCGCATGCTCGCGCGCTGGGGCGGGCCCGAGGCGAGCGCTCCCGGCAATCTCGCGGCGGCACACGGCATCGCGGTGGACTCGAAGGGCGACGTCTACGT
>DASYTI010000101.1 GCA_036002485.1 Candidatus Methylomirabilota bacterium
GCCCTGGCCGGAGCCAACGGCATCTACGATCGGTATCCCATCCAGCGGCTGTTCCGGGATCAGCACGCCCTCGCGGCCCATATCGGCTTCAGCTGGGACGCCCAGGGCTCGCCCTGGGGCCTCGTCGCGCTCGGCGGCGAATTCATCAGCCCCACGCTCTGACGCCGGACTCCCATGCGTCTAGCCGGGAAAGTCGCGCTGGTGACGGGGGCGCAGCAGGGCATCGGCAAGGCGATTGCCCTGGCCTTTGGTCGAGAAGGGGCCGGCGTCGTCGTCAATTTCGTGGACGGCCAGGCCGCGGCGGAAGAGATCGCGTCTCGGATTCACGCCCTCGGGCAAAAGGCCGTGGCCGTGGCGGGCGACGTGTCCAAGGCGGGCGATGTCCTGCGTCTGGTGGAGGCGGGGAGAACGCTCGGTGGCATCAACGTGCTCGTGAACAATGCCGGCATCTTTCCCCGCGTGGACTTTCTCAGCATGACGGAGGCGCAGTGGGACGAAGTCCTCGACGTCAACCTCAAGGGCACCTTCCTCTGCACGCAGGCCGTGGCCAAGGAGATGGTGCAACGTGGTCAAGGGGGAGCGGTGATCAACCTCGCCTCGGGGGCGGCCTTTCGCAGCTCGCCCCGCGGCGTGCACTACGTGGCCAGCAAGGCCGGCATCGTCGGGGTGACCCGTGCCGCGGCCCTGGAGCTGGCCGTGCACCATGTGCGGGTGAACGCCATCGCCCCCGGGCTCACCGATACCGCGCAGCCGCGCTATGGCATGTCCGAGGAGGAGCTCCAGGCGGCCGGGCGCCAGGTGCCGCTGGGGCGCATCGGGACTCCCGAGGACGTAGCCGAGCTGGCCGTTTTCCTGGCCTCCGAGGAATCGCGCCACATCACCGGGCAGACTATCCACGTCAACGGCGGTCAGTATCTCGCCTGAAATTCCTCAGCGAAGGGGCACGGGAACCTCGCCCCCGCTCCGCGCCGCCGAGACATAGCCCGCATAGAGCGCCGCCACCGTGTCGCGCGCCACCTCCGCATCCGATTGGGGGCGGCGACCGCTCGCGCAGCACTCCACGAAGTCCTGGACCTCGGCGTAGAAGCCCTGCTGCCATTCCTCGTCGGCGGCGGGATGGCTCCAGCCCTCCTTGGTGCCGATCTTCTCCACCAGGTAGATGTCGCGGAACTGCGTGGCCTCCGGATTGTAGGTGTCGAGCAGATTCACGGGATTGAGCCGGCACGTCGTCCGGTGATTGTTGGCGAAGACTTCGAGCCAGTTGTGGACGCCTCCTAGGACCAGCTCGGTGGCGAACACGTCGGCCACGGTGCCGTCCTCGAAGGTGACGTGGAGCTGGCTATAGTCCTCGACGTCTTCGTAGTCCGTGCGGAGGAAGCCGCGATCACGGTAGCCGGAAAGCCGCGTGATCTCGTGCACGCGGGCCGACACGGTGGCGGGCCGGATCGAGCGTCCGCCCTGCGCGCGGCCCTCGACGGCCTTGAGATAGAGGCAGGCGGTGAGGGGATGGCAGCCCTTGCCGACGAGCGAGCCACCGCCTGCGTGGCGCCAGATGCCGTACACGGGCGAGTGAGAGCCGCTGTGCGACTCGCCGCCGAGCATCCAGAGGATCTGCGCGCCTGTCTTCTCGATGATCTCGCGCTCCTTCTGGACGGCCGGCGCGTAGATCCAGTTTTCCGCGTAGGCGAGCACCACTCCCTTTCGGTGGGCCGCTTCCACCATGCGGTCGGCACTGGCCAGCGCGTCCTGGAGGAGTCGTGAGGCGTCGCTCGGCGGTCCGAAGGCGCCCGTGAACGGCTTCTCGATGAATACATGCTTGCCTGCCTCGATCGCCTCGAGAGCGACGGGCTCGTGCGTCGCGGGCGGCGAGCACACATCGACGACGTCGATGTGCGGGAGCATGGCGGCGAGATCCGGGTACGGCTCGGCGCCGCTCTCGCTCGCGAAGGCCTTCCGCCGCTCGGCGGTCGGGGAGGTGACGCCGGCCAGCTGCACGCCGATGCCGTAGGCCCGGCGATATGCCTTCAGGTGAAGATGGGCGGCAAATCGCGAGCCCACGATGCCAACCCTGAGCGTACCCATGGTCGGCCGATTCTACGCTTCGGCCGGACGCCCGGCCACTGCCAAGGAGCGGCTGGGCGGCCGTCTGGGCACCGTCCGAATCAGACCCGTCCCCGCGGGGGGTTGGACTACCATGGGACACGAGACACTGTGGGGCAACTGCCGATGGCACCGGAGGGGACCAGGACAGTACCATCATGAAGGCGCTCATCACCGGCATCACCGGTCAAGATGGCTCGTATCTGGCCGAGTTCCTGCTCGGCAAGGGCTACGAGGTCCACGGCATCATCCGCCGTGCCTCCACTTTCAACACCAATCGCATCGATCATCTCTATAAGGATCCCCACGTCAACGGCGTCAAGCTCTTCCTGCACTATGGCGATATCAGCGATTCGACCAACCTGATCAAGCTCCTGTACCGGATCCGGCCCGAAGAGATCTACAACCTCGCCGCCCAGAGCCACGTCCGCGTGAGCTTCGACATCCCCGAGTACACGGGCGATGTGACGGCCCTGGGTGCCGTGCGGATCCTCGAGGCCATCCACGAGACCGGCCTCACGGCGAAGTTCTACCAGGCGAGCAGCTCGGAGATGTTTGGCAAGGTCCGGGAGTCGCCGCAGCGCGAGACCACGCCGTTCTACCCGAGGAGCCCGTACGCGGCCGCCAAGGCCTATGCCTACTGGATGACCGTCAACTATCGCGAGAGCTACGGCATGTTCGCCTGCAACGGTATCCTGTTCAACCACGAATCCCCGCGGCGCGGCGAAACCTTCGTGACGAGAAAGATCACCCGGGCCGCCGCCCTGATCAGGGCGGGTCTCCAGGACAAGCTCTACCTCGGCAACCTCGATGCGCAGCGTGACTGGGGCTACGCCAAGGAGTACGTGGAGGCCATGTGGCTCATGCTCCAGCAGGACAAGCCCGACGATTACGTGATCGCCACCGGGGAGACCCACTCCGTGAGGGAATTGCTGGCCGAGGCCTTCTCGTATGTCGGTCTCAACTGGCAGGATCACGTGGAGATTGATTCGATGTACTACCGGCCCACGGAGGTCGATCTGCTCGTCGGCGATGGCAGCAAGGCCAAGGCCACCCTCGGCTGGGAGCCAACCACACGCTTCAAGGGCCTCGTGCGCCTGATGGTCGAGGCCGACCAAGCGAGCCTGGGCACGCCTCCCCCGAAATGACGGCTCAGGCCTCCGGTCCGGAGGAGGCCCGGGCGCATCCTCGGATCTCGGTCGTCACCCCCTCGTTCAATCAGGGCCGATTCCTGGAGCGCACGATCCGCTCCGTGCTCGATGAGAATTACCCAGACCTCGAGTACATCATCATCGACGGCGGAAGCACCGATGAGAGCGTGGAGATCATCAAGCGATACGAACGCCACCTCGCCTACTGGGTGAGCGAGCCCGACCGCGGACAGAGCCACGCCATCAACAAGGGCCTGAATCGCGCCACGGGGACGATCCTGACTTGGCTCAACTCCGACGACTACTACATGCCCGGGACGTTGGACATCATCGCCACGGCAGCCGTGGCTCATCCGGAGGCTGGCGCCTATGTCGGGGCCGGGGACATCGTCGACGCGTCCGGGACGGTTATCCACCATCAGGTTCCGCCCTCCGTCATTTCGCTGGAGACGATGTACCAGTGGATACGGGGAGAGTTCTTCATGCAGCCCTCGTGCTTCCTTCGCGACACCGCCTGGCGCGCCGTCGCGCCCCTCGACGAAAGCATCCACATCGCCTTCGATCTCGACCTGTGGATGCGCATGGCCAAGGCCGGCCAGACCTTCGTCACCATTGACCGGCTCCTGTCCAAGTCCCTGTCGCATCCGGGGTCCAAGACCACGGCCTACGTGAATCTATCGATCGTCGAGGTTGCCATCGTGGCCATGCGCCACGGCGGAGAGCGCGAGGCCCGGAAGCTCCTCGAGGATATGGCCATCAGACTTTCGTGGGCCGAGCCCAATCTGGAGAAGATCCTGGAGAACCCCGTGCTCAAGCGGCTGGAGCCGCTCATCGGCTTCTTCGTGAAGCCGGCCATTCGCCGACGCGACACCGTGCCGCCCTGGCTTCGACGCTAACCGGCGCCAGGGATCACGGCTACCACTGTCCCGCGTTTTCAGCTAAGCTTGGCCCCATGAATCCCCCCGAGACCATCCGCGGTCGAGCCGTCGTCGTTCAGCCGGGGGAGGGGCCGTCGTACTGGCAGCCCGTGCCCGCCCGCGGTCATGCCGACCCGGTGCTCTTTCCGGGCCGCACCGGCTTCGACGGGCTCTCCATGGGATTTCAAACCGTCGCCCCCGGCGGCCGCATCCGCGAGCATTCCCATGGGGAGCAGGTGGAGCTGCAGATCTGCTTCCAAGGGCGCGGGCGCGTGATCGTGGACGGCGTCTCACATTCGTTGGAGCCCGGGACGGCGTGCTTCCTGGGCTATGACGTCAAGCACGAGATCGTGAACGACTCCGCAGACGAGCTCGTGATGCTGTGGATGGTGACGCCGCCGGGCCTCGAGAAGTTCTTCGAGGCCATCGGACGGCCGCGCCAGCCGGGCACGCCAGCGCCCGCGCCCTTCGAGCGACCGCAGGATGTCGTGGCCATCGAGCGCGCGCTGGGCATGAACGACACCGTGCGCTGACGCGGCCTGCCGACCGTCTCGCTCGGCGACGGTGACCTCGTCCCGGACGAGTACAACGCGGCGGTGGGGGCCTTCCTGGCCAGCCACCGCAATCGCTAGCTGCCTGTCGGAGTAATCGGCGGCAGACGGTTGAAGCAGCCGGTGCGCATTTGCTGGTCCGCTTCGAGCGCCGGCTTGGCCGGCGCAATCTGTTCGGGGGGAGGTTTCGGAAGGGGGGCGGAGCCCCCCTCCGAGCTACCTAGGTGTGCCTGATCGCTACCGCCGGGCGGGACTTTTCGTGTACGCTCCTTGAGAGGGTAGCGAGGTGAACCGGACCGGACCCCGGAGGGATGTATGACACGTCGACTGCTATGGGCGGTGGCGATACTCCTGGTCGGGCTCAGCGGCCGTCCCGCGGGGGCGGATTATGGCGGGGTCGATGCCGTCGAACAGCCATTCGAGGCGAAGGTGACCGTCGAGGTGCATCCGCTCAACGCGGACGTGTGGCTCGATGGCGCCTACCTCGGCGGCTCCCGGGAGCTGACGAATCTCGAGGTGACCATAGTGCGGGGACGGCGTCTCCTGACGATCGCCGCGCCGGGTTACAAGTCACGGTTCATCGTCGTTGATGCCACGACCGCGCGAACCAGCCGAGTGACGGTGGATCTCATCCCCGACCGCAAGCGCTGAGCCCAGATCCTCGCCGGCTCGCCGTGTGCTCGTCCGGGCGCGCGGTCAGCCGGCGAGAGCCTTCCGCATACGCTCGAGCCCCTCGGTCAGCATGGAGCGCGGGCAGCCGAAGTTCAACCTGACGAAGCCGGCGCCCCCCCGCCCGAAGGTGGCGCCGTCATTGAGCCCCACCCGCGCTTCCTCGAGGAAGAACGTATACGGGTCGTGGCCGGGAATGCCCGCCCGCCGGCAGTCGAGCCAGGCGAGATAGGTGCCCTCGGGCACCCCGACCTCGACGCCGCGCAGGTGAGCGCGGACGTACTGCACCAGGAAATCGCGGTTGGCCTCGAGGTAGCGCAGGAGCTCGTCGAGCCACGGCTGCCCGTCGCGATAGGCGGCCAGCATGGCCGTGTAGCCGAGAATATTCGCCGATTGCACCAGGTCCAGCCGGGTCGCGATGAATTTCTCCCGGAGCGCCTGGTTCGGGATGACGGCCAGGGCACACTTGAGGCCAGCCAGGTTGTAGGTCTTGCTGGGGGCCATGAGCGTGATGGTCCGCGCTTCGATCTCCGGGTGAAGCGACGCCATGGCCACGTGCTGGTGCCCCTGATAGATCAGGTCGCCGTGGATCTCGTCGGCACAGATCACGAGGCCGCGGCGGAGACAGATCTCGGCCATGCGGCCGAGCTCCTCGCGCGTGAACACGCGGCCCACCGGGTTGTGAGGATTGCACAGGATGAACATCCGCGTGCGCGGCGTGATCGCCCGCTCGAACGCCTCCTCGTCGACCTCGTAGCGTCCGTCCGATCCCCGGGTGAGATCCACGGCGTCCCTGGTCAGGCCCACATTGTCGGGCAGGCGCAGAATGGGCGGGTACACGGGCAACAGCGTGAGCAGCCCGTCCCCGGGCGCCGAGAAGGCCCGGCAGGCGACATTGAAGCCCGGGATCACGCCGGGCAGGAGCACCAGCGCCTCCGGCTCCACCTTCCAGCCACGGTGCTTGAGCAGCCGCTCGCACATGACCTCGTGGAACTCCGGCTGCTCGACGCCGTAGCCGAAGACGCCGTGCTCGACGCGCTCGCGAAGGGCCCGGGTCACCACCTCGGGCGAGGGGAAGTCCATGTCGGCGACCCAGAGGGGCAGGACATCGGGCGGGAACTTGTGCCACTTCGTGCTCTCGGTGGGGCGGCGGTCGATCTGACGGTCGAAGTCGTAGGGCATGGCTCGGAAGGATAGCTCCAAAACGTCGCAGGTGGCTCAAAAAGGCCCAGATGCGAGGCGGTGCGGGCGGCGGCACCCCGAGGCGTACTCTCTGTACGTTGAGTGGGTGCCGCCGCCCGCGCCAACGAAGCAGATGGGCCTTTTTCAGCCACCTGCTGAGTGCTTGACTCGCGCGCGAAACATGGGCATAAGAGTGTGGTTGCCGCGGCGCGGCAGGCAATCAAATCCCACTGTCGGTCGAGGAGATTTGCTCATGAGCGGAGTCCACACCCTGCGCGGACCAGCCCTGTTCTGGCTGCCCGCGCTCCTTGTCCTGATCCTCGTGACGGGGATAGCCGGCCCGCCGCCTGCCGAGGCCCAGGCCCCGACGGCGGCTGCTCAGCCGCCGGGCGCCCCGCACCAGGGCGGCGGTGAGGCCAACCTCAAGATCCCGGATCTCGCCCAGGTGACCTTCGGGGGGATGACGGGCCGTGTCCTGCTTCAGTGGGGCCTGCTCGTCTGCCTGCTCGGGTTCGGATTCGGGCTCGTGATCTTCAAGCAGCTCAAGGGCCTGCCCGTGCACCAGAGCATGCGGGAGATCTCCGAGCTGATCTACGAGACCTGCAAGACCTACCTGGTCACCCAGGGCAAGTTCCTGCTCATCCTGTGGATCTTCATCGCGGTCATCGTGACGTTCTACTTCGGCGTGCTCCAGCACTTCACGGGCCAGCAGGTCGCCATCATCCTGTTCTTCAGCCTGGTGGGTATCGGGGGGAGCTACGGCGTGGCCTGGTTCGGCATGCGCATCAACACCTTCGCCAACTCGCGCACCGCTTTCGCCAGCCTCCGGGGATTCGCCTTTCCCGTGTACTCCATCCCGCTGCGCGCGGGGATGAGCGTGGGCATGCTCCTCATCAGCGTGGAGCTCTTGATCATGCTCCTGATCCTGCTCTACGTCCCGCGCGAGTACGCGGGCGCCTGCTTCATCGGGTTCGCCATCGGCGAATCGCTGGGGGCCTCCGCCCTCCGCATCGCGGGCGGCATCTTCACCAAGATCGCCGACATCGGCTCGGACCTGATGAAGATCGTTTTTAATATCAAGGAGGACGATGCGCGCAATCCCGGCGTCATCGCCGACTGCACGGGCGACAATGCGGGCGACTCCGTGGGGCCCAGCGCCGATGGCTTCGAGACGTATGGCGTGACGGGGGTGGCCCTGATCTCCTTCATCGTGCTCGCGGTCGCGCAGGAAATCGTCCAGGTGCAGCTCCTGGTCTGGATCTTCGTGATGCGCGTCATGATGATCGTGGCGAGCGGGGCCTCTTACTTCATCAACGATGGGTGGGCGCGCGGGCGCTATGGCCAGGCGACCCGGATGAACTTCGAGCAGCCCCTCACCAGCCTCGTGTGGATCACCTCGATCGTCTCGGTGGTGTTGACCTACCTGGTCTCATGGTGGCTGATCCCGGGTCTGGGCGATGGCACCTTGTGGTGGAAGCTGGCCACCGTCATCACGTGCGGGACCCTGGCGGGCGCCATCATTCCCGAGTTCGTCAAGGTCTTCACGTCGACGGATTCGGCGCACGTGCGCGAGGTGGTGACCTCGGCCCGTGAGGGCGGAGCCTCGCTCGACATCCTGTCGGGCCTCGTGGCCGGAAACTTCAGCGCGTACTGGCTGGGCATGGTGATCGTGGGGCTCATGGGGGCGGCGTATCTCGTGAGCCGGCTCGGCCTGGGCGACCTCATGGTCGCCCCCGCCGTCTTCGCCTTCGGCCTCGTCGCCTTCGGCTTCCTCGGCATGGGCCCCGTGACGATCGCCGTCGACTCCTATGGCCCGGTGACGGACAACGCGCAGTCCGTGTTCGAGCTCTCGGTGATCGAGCAGGTCCCCGGGATCAAGGCAGAGCTCCGCAAGGACTACGGCTTCGACGTCAACTTCGAGTCGGCCAAGCACATGCTCGAGGAAAACGACGGGGCCGGCAATACGTTCAAGGCCACGGCCAAACCGGTGCTCATCGGCACCGCCGTGGTCGGGGCCACCACCATGATCTTCTCCATCATCATGGTGCTGACGCATGGGCTGACCCAGAACCTCGACAAGCTCTCGCTCCTCCACCCGCCCTTCCTCCTCGGCCTGATCACAGGGGGCGCGATGATCTACTGGTTCACGGGCGCCTCGACCCAGGCCGTGAGCACCGGGGCCTACCGGGCCGTGGAGTTCATCAAGGCCAATATCAAGCTCGAAGGCGTGACCAAGGCCTCGGTGGCCGACAGCAAGAAGGTGGTGGAGATCTGCACGCAGTACGCCCAGAAGGGCATGTTCAATATCTTCCTGGCCGTGTTCTTCGCCACCCTCGCCTTCGCCTTTCTCGAGCCGTACTTCTTCATCGGGTACCTGATCTCGATCGCCCTCTTCGGTCTCTATCAGGCCGTGTTCATGGCCAACGCCGGCGGGGCCTGGGACAATGCCAAGAAAGTGGTCGAGGTCGACCTCAAGGAGAAGGGCACCCCGCTGCACGCCGCCGTCGTCGTCGGCGATACCGTGGGCGACCCTTTCAAGGACACCTCCTCGGTGGCCATGAACCCCATCATCAAGTTCACCACGCTCTTCGGCCTTCTTGCCGTGGAGCTGGCCGTGACCCTCACGGCCGACCAGGGGGCATTGCTGAGCCGCAGCCTCGCCGCCGTCTTCTTCGTCATCTCCGTGGTCTTCGTGTGGCGCTCGTTCTACTCCATGCGCATCAAGGTCGGAGCCGCGTAGGGCCGGGCGCCCCGTGGGCACCGTCGAGCGGTTTGCGGAAGCCTTCAACCGGCGCGACGTCGAGGGACTCCTCGCCTGCTTCACGGCCGAGGGCACCTATCACGACCTCTTCTTCGGTCCGCATGCCGGGCCGCCCGCCCTCCGGGAGATGTTCGAGCGCATGTTCCGCGAGGGCCGCGACTATCACTGGCGGATGGACACCATCGTGACGGATGGCCCGCGCGCCGCGGCGGAGTGGACATTCGGCTACACGGTCAGCGCCGCCGTGCCGCGGAGCGAGGGTCGCCGCATCCGCTTCCGCGGCATGAGCCTCTTCGAGCTCGAGGGCGGCCGGATCGCCGCCTATCGCGAGTATGCCGACACGGGGGTGGCCCTGCTGCAGCTGGGCTTCAAGCCCGAGGCTCTCGCCAAGGTCCTGTCCAAGCGATTGCCCGCTGACTGATCTTTCGTCCGCTCGTGCCCGTCCTCTCCGTTCTCGACCAGTCGCCCATCCGGAGCGGCGGCACCGCAGCCGATGCGGTGGCCGAGACGCTCGAGCTGGCGCGAGCCTGCGAGCGTTGGGGCTATCACCGCTACTGGCTGGCCGAGCACCATTCGAGCCGCGGGCTGGCCGGTTCCACCCCCGAGATCCTGATCGGCCAGGTGGCGGCGCGCACGAGCCGCATGCGGGTGGGCGCGGGCGGCGTCATGCTGAGCCACTACAGCGCCCTCAAGGTCGCGGAGAACTTCCGGATGCTTGAGACGCTGTATCCCGGACGCATCGACCTCGGGATCGGACGGGCTCCAGGCAGCGATCCGCGCACCGCGCGCGCGCTCACGCATGGGCCGGGCGCCCTCGGCGTCGAGCACTTTCCGAATCAGATCGCGGATCTGATCGGATTCGTCCACGGAGAATTGCCCCAGGGCCATCCGTTCCGCGGCGTTCGGGCCATGCCCGAGGGGCCGACCATGCCCGAGCTGTGGCTCCTTGGCTCGAGCGGCGAGAGCGCCGCCCTGGCCGCCCATTTCGGTACAGGCTTCTCCTTCGCCCACTTCATCTCGAGCGACGGCGGCGTGGAGGCGACGCGCTCGTATCTGGCTGACTTCCGGCCCTCGCCCATGTTCCCGTCGCCACGGGCGAGCGCGGCCGTATTCGCGCTGGCCGCCGACACCGAAGCCGAAGCCCTTCGTCTTGCCCGCAGCCGCGACCTCTGGATCCTGCGTCTCTACACGGGAAGGCCCGGCGCCTTTCCCTCGGTCGAGGAGGCCGAAGCGTATCCCTATACCGAGCAGGACCTGGCCATCCTCCGGCACGGCCGCCGTCGGACGATAGCGGGCGCCCCGGAGCAGGTGCGCGAGCGCTTGAGCGCGCTCGCGGCCGAGTACGGGGTGGACGAGCTCGTCATCGTCACCATCACCCACGAGTTCAAGGCGCGCCTCCGCTCGTACCAACTGCTCGCCGAAGTCTTCGGCCTGCCGTCGGCGGCCGGGCTCCCGGATGATAGGATGTCGACGCCATGACCGACGCGTCAGCAAAGCCGCCGGCCCTCGATCCCGCCGAGGTCGACGGCGTGATCCAGGCCGTGCGCTTCGAGCTCTACCGCGAGAACATCTACGGCGCCCTTGAGATGCTCGAGGCGGCGCGGGCCCGCCGGCCCGACCCCCGTTACGCCGAGCTCGCCGCGCGCATCCGCTCGTGGCTGGGACACCTGGAGAGCCGCGACGCCTATATCGCCGCCCAGGAGGGGCAGTACAAGGGCCTCCGGTGGAAGATGGGACTCAAGCTCCTCGAGAAGCGCCTGCGCATGCTCACGGGGAGGAAGACGTGGAAGATGATCGCGCGGCGCGGGCGCGATCCTGAGTTCCAGGAGCTCGAGCGCGCGGTGGAGGCGGGCAAGGCCCGGCGCGTCCTGGATGCGGGCTGCGGCGAAGGCGGGGTGGCCATGGCGCTGGCCGCCCGCCATCCAGAGCTCTCGGTGGACGGCGTCGAGGTCTCGGCCACCAATGTCCGGATCGCCCGACAGCTCAACCGCTGGAGAACCGTCACCATCCGTGAGGGTCTGGCCGAGGAGGTGCACGAGCACTTCGACGCCGGCCGCTTCGACCTCGCGTACTCCTTCGCCGTGCTCGAGCACGTGCGCGACGTGGACGCCACCATCCGCTCGATCATGACCGTGCTCAGGCCGGGCGGCCGCTTCTGCTTCGTGGTCCCCATGCACGAGTTCCGCGCGCGCGGCCCCATCCCGGACTACCAGCCCGTCCACGGCTACGCCGATCACTGCCGCGTCTTCAGCGAGACCGAGCTGCGGCGCCGCTTCGGCCATGAGCCCGACTTCCACCTTGTCAAGATCCCGGGAGCGTGGAAGCACGGCGAGATTCCCGCCTGCTTCGAGCCTGTGGAGTTCGGCTCGTTCTTCGTCTCCTTCACCAAACCCTAGCAGGCGGCTGAAAAAGGCCCATCTGCGGGAGTGCGGCGACTGCGGCGGCACCCGCTCAACGTACGTGGCAGTTCGAGCTGAGGGGCGAAGCCACGAGGCGAGGGCCGAGTGAGAACTACGCCTCCGGGTGCCGCCGCAGTCGCCGCCTCGCATCTGGACCTTTTTGAGCCGCCTGCGGCGCTGCTCGCGCCAAATCTAGCGATTGGGCGGGGTGCCAGTTTTCGTCGGCCTCCCGCCCGAGATAGTCCGCGCTGATGGAGAGGACGACCCGATGTCCGTGTGATTTCAAGCGCTTGGAGGCTGGCACAGATGTTGTAGTCCCTCTGTGCGATGCTCGACCACGCACCGACCGCCGAGGGAGCCTCCGAGCTCGCGACCGACAGGCCCGCTGTCCCGCCGTGGGAGTTGTGGTTCGGCCGCAGGATCTCACTGGTGATGATGCTGACGGTGCTGGTCCCGCTGCTCATCCTGGCCTACGGTGTCTACGAGCACGCGTGGTCCTGGCTCGGTGCCGATCCGCTCCTGGGCCGCGACCCCCTCTGGAGCCATGCCCTGCTGGGCTTCACGGGTCTGCTCATGGCGGCAGGGGCCCTCGTGGTCAGGGACCTCGCCTCCACGGTGCGCCGCACCGCCGAGACCGTCGCCGCCACCAGCAAGATCGAGGCGAGCGTGGTGGCGAAGACGGACCAGATCGGGGCCCTCATGGGCTCCTTCTCCCGCATGCTCGAGACGATCGAGGTCCAGGCCGGGGAGATCAACCAGTTCGCGGCACGGCTCGACGTCGCCTACAAGGAGCTCGAGTCTACCAATGCCCGGCTGAAGGAAGTCTCCTTCAAGGACGAGGTGACCCGGCTCTACAACCGACGGTTCTTCTCGATCCGGCTCGAAGAAGAAGTCTCCCGCTACCGGCGCTTCAACCATCCCGTCTCCGTGGTCCTGCTCGACCTCGACGGCTTCAAGGCCGTCAACGATGAGCTCGGGCACGTGGTGGGCGACGAGACGTTGCGCGGCGTGGCCGAGCTGCTCCTGAAGCACTCGCGCGGGATCAACGTGATCTGCCGCTACGGCGGGGACGAGTTCGCGATTCTCCTCGTGGAGACGCCGAAGGCGGGGGCCCAGATCTTCGCCGACCGGATCCGCCACGTGCTGGCAACCCACGAGTTCCCCCACGGGCGTCAGGTCAGCGCGAGCTTCGGCATCGCGTGCCTCCCCGAGGACGTGGCGGCCGCCGCCGAGGATCTGATCCGCGCCGCGGACGAGGCGCTGTACGCGGCCAAGCGCGGGGGGAAGAATCGCGTGTTCACTCACGCCGAGAGTGAGGCCTCGCAGTCCATGCGGAACGCTTCCGCCGCGTCCGCCCCCACGGAGCCGGTCGAGGGTCTGGGCCGCCTCGAGCGCCTCGTCGGCGCCTCCGATGCGGTCCCCCCGGATGCCGGCGTGCTGGTCTTGAGCCGGGGAGGCGATGTCCGGACAGCGCTCGAGGGACTCGACGGCGACGCGTACGACCTCATCATGCGCCCGGCCGCCTCCGCGACCCACGCGGTGGCCGATCCGGAGTCGCTGTGGCGTGCCGGCGACATGCGCGTGCTGCCGGCCGCCTCGCCATCACCGGCGTGCCCGCTCTCCCCGGCCGACGCCGTGGCCCTCGCGACGCTCCGGGACATGCTCCGGGCGCGCGATCCCGGCACGGGGGCTCACTCGGAGCGCGTGCGCGTCTACGCGCTTGCCCTGGCCGAGGCCCACGGCGTGCCGGAGAGCCAGCTCCCCGACATCGAGCACGGCGTCATGCTCCACGACATCGGCAAGATCGCCATTCCGGACGGCATTCTCCTCAAGCCGGGGCCGCTGTCGCCCGACGAATGGAAGATCATGCGCACGCATCCGGAAGTCGGCCGGCGACTCATCGAGCACATGTCATTCCTGAGCGGGGCCGTTCCCGTCGTCTACCACCACCACGAGCGGTGGGATGGGACCGGCTACCCCGAAGGGCTGCGAGGCGAGGACATCCCCCTGGGCGCTCGGATCTTCGCGGTGGCTGATGCGTTCGATGCCATGACGTACGATCGCCCGTACTCGCGCGCCATTCCGGTTTCGGCGGCCCGCGCGGAGATCGAGCGCTGCGCCGGCACCCACTTCGATCCGACCGTGGTGGCGACGTTTCTGGCCCTGCCGCTTCCCAGCCTCGAGGAGCTTCGCGGCCAAGCGATAAGTTGACGGGGACGGTCCCCCCTTGGTAGCGTTGCTCCGAAAGGAGTCCCTCCCGTGGTCAAGCTCGAGGAAGTTCTCCGCACGGCCATCCAGAGAAACGCGACCGACATCCACTTCCAGGTCGGCCTCCCGCCCATGTTCCGCATCTCGGGCAAGCTGGTCCCGCTCGAGGGGGAGAATCTCACGGCCGAGCAGTGCGAGGCGGTGGTCTTCTCCATCATGTCGGAGGATCAGAAGAAGACCTTCGCGGAGCGGCTGGACTGTGACTTCTCCTACGGCATCCTCGGCCTCGCGCGCTTCCGGATCAACGTCTTCAAGCAGCGCGACTCCGTGGCGGCGGCCTTCCGCCGCATTCCCTACGAGATTCCGTCGACCGAGCAGATCGGTCTGCCCCAGATCGTGGTCAATCTGACCAAGCTCAAGCGGGGCCTCGTGCTCGTCACGGGGGCCACCGGCCAGGGCAAGTCCACCACCCTCGCCTCCCTGCTGGACCGGATGAACCAGGAGCGGCAGCTCCACATCGTGACGCTCGAGGATCCCGTCGAGTATCTCTTCGAGCACCGGTCCAGCATCGTCGTCCAGCGCGAGGTGGGGATAGACACCCTGTCGTTTGCCAGCGCCCTCCGGGCCGCTCTTCGCGAGGACCCCGATGTCATCCTCGTGGGCGAGATGCGCGATGTGCCCACCATCGAGGCGGCCCTGACCGCCGCCGAGACGGGGCACCTGGTTTTCGCGACCCTGCACACGAAGACCCCCGCCCAGGGCATCGATCGCATCATCGACGTCTTTCCCCCGCACCAGCAGCAGCAGGCCAGGGTCCAGCTCGCCAATGTGCTCCACGCCGTCCTCACCCAGCAGCTCATTCACCGGAGAGACGGCGAGGGTGTGGTGCTCGCCATGGAGATGCTGGTGGCCACCTCGGCCATTCGCAATCTGATTCGCGAGGGCAAGACATTCCAGATCCAGTCCATTCTCCAGACGGGGTCCGCCTCCGGCATGCTGACCATGGAGAATTCCCTCAAGGGTCTCGTGGACAAGGGCTTCATCACCATCGATGACGCCCTGGAGTACTGTTTCGACCAGAGGGAAATGGCGCGTATCGTTGGTCGGAAGTAGCCCCACCCGAGCGGGGCAGCGCCCGCCCGCCTGGGCGGTTTGCGCCGCCGCCCTCTTCATCGCCGCCCTCTCGGCCATCGCCTTCGCGCCGAGCCTCCAGGGTCAGTTCCTGAACTGGGACGACGAGCGGAACTTCCTCAAGAATCCCGACTTTCGCGGCCTCGGCTGGAACCAGATCCGCTGGATGTTCGGGGCGACCCTCATGGGCCACTACATCCCGGTGACCTGGCTGACTCTGGGCCTGAACTACGTCCTGGGCGGCATGAACCCGTGGGGCTACCACCTGGGCAATATCCTGCTCCACGCCGCGAGCGCCGTGGTGTTCTTCTTCGTGGCCCGCCGGCTCCTCGCCGCGGCGGACGGAGGCGCGATCTCCGCGGGGGCTCGCCTCTGCGCGGCGACCTTCGCGAGCCTCGTCTTCGCGGTTCACCCGCTGCGGGTGGAGTCGGTCGCCTGGATCACCGAGCGGCGCGACGTGATCAGCGGGCTGTTCTTTCTCCTCACCGTGCTGCTTTATCTGCGCGCCGCTTCGAGCGCCTCCGCGCCATCATGGCGGTGGTGGTATGGCGGCTCCGTGCTCGCGTGCGCGCTGGCCATGATGTCCAAGGCCTCGGCCATGCCCCTGCCCATCGTCCTGCTCCTCCTCGATGTCTATCCGCTGCGCCGCCTCGCGCTGGGTTGGCGGCGGCTCCTGCTCGAAAAGCTCCCGTTTGGGCTCCTGGCCGGCGCGACGGCGGTGGCGGCCCTGCTGGCTCTCCGGCAGGGCGTCACGGTGACGTCCTACTCGGAATATGGCGTGGGCGCCCGTGTGGCCATGACGGCCTATAGCTTCCTCTTCTACCCATGGAAGTGGATATGGCCCGTGGAGCTCTCCCCGCTGTACGAGTTGCCGGCGAGGGTGGATCCGCTCTCGCCCCGATTCCTTCTGCCCACGCTGGCGTGGCTGGTCGTCACGGCCGCCCTCATCGCAGCGCGTCGGCGGTGGCCCGCGGGCTTGGCGGCCTGGAGCTACTCCACGCTCATGCTCATGCCCGTGAGTGGAGCGGTCCACGCCGGGAACCAGCTGGCCCACGATCGGTACAGCTATCTGTCCGGCCTCGGGTTCGCTCTCCTCGCGGGTGGCGCGCTCTCGCTCGCCTGGCGGGCCGAGCAACGGGGAGTCTTGAGAAAGGGCATGGTGGTCGCCCTGACCGCCACCGCCGGTCTCATCGTGGTGCTCCTGGCCGCGGGAAGCTGGCGCCAGAGCCGAATCTGGCAGAGCTCCGAAGCTCTCTGGCGCTGGGCCGTGGTCTCCGATCCTTCGTGCGCCATCTGCCTGCACAATCTCGGCTCGACGCTCGTGAACAGTCCTCAGAGCGATCCGAATCGGCTGCGCGAGGCCGAAGGCCATCTCCGGGACTCGATCCGGCTGCGGCCGGAGCGCGCGGGCAGCTATCATGCCCTGGCCCTGGACCTGGCTTTCCAGCGTCGCTTCGACGAAGCCGAAGTTGCCCTCCGTCAATTCATGGACCGGGATCCCGGCTCGCCAGAAGGTCCCGGCCGGCTGGGCATGATCCGCGTGGACCAGAAGCGTTACGGGGAGGCCATTCCCTACTTGAGCCTGGCCCTGGCGCGCAAGCCTGACCTGTCAGATGTCCGCGCAGATCTTGTCACGGCGCTGGATAAGCGAGCCGAGGAGCTCGAGGGCGCCGGCCAGGTCGCCCCGGCCGAGCAGCTCCGCAAGGCCGCAGCCGATGTGCGCGCGCAGGCCAGCGCCTCGACCGCCGGCTCCCGCCCCGGTACCCCCTGAGCGCTCGTTGGTAGGCCCCTTGTATTGAAGGGTCTTTCCTGGTACTCCCTCTAGCCACAGGTTTTGGGGCCCCCCCATGAGACTCAAGCGCGAAGCCGTCGAGGCTCTGATGGCGGACAAGCCGGCCGGGACCACCCTGGAGGAGGCGCTCGAGGTCTTCGAGGTCTTCGCCAGCGGCACCCTCGCCGACGAGGTCTATGTCCTCGACGATGTGAGCGGCAAGCGCATCGCCATCGCGCCCGTCGCGCTCCGGGCCAAATACCGGAAGGAGTGACCACCATGCCCATCCTGACCATGTCCCACGAGATCGGAGCGGGCGGTCCGGAGATCGCCCAGAAGGTGGCCGAGCGCCTGGGCAGCCACTATGTGGACCAGGAGCTCATCTCGGAGGCCGCGCTGCGCTACGGCCTCCAGGAGGAGAAGCTCTCGAGCCTGGATGAGTCCAAGCCCTCGCTCTTCGAGCGCTTCGACGCCGAGACGCGACGATACATCACGGTGCTCCAGACGGCGCTCTATGAGTTCGCCGAGAAGGACAGGGTCGTGCTCATGGGGCGCGCCGGGCAATGGCTGCTCCGGGGCATCCCCCACGTGCTGCGCGTCAGGGTCATGGCGCCCTTTGATCTGCGCGTCAAGCGCCTGGCCAAGAAGCTCTCGGGGCAGATGGGCGAGCACACCAACCCGCGGACGGTGCACGACATGGCGAGGCGCGATGACATGGACAAGGCCGGGCGCATGCGCTACCTCTACGAGGTGGACGTGAAGGATCCGGCGCTGTACGACCTGGTCATCAACACGGAGAAGCTGTCCATCGACGCCTCCGTGGAGCTGATCGCGGGGATGCTGCAGCGTCCCGAGCTGGCCACCACGCCGGCCGGGCAGCAGCTCATCGCCGATCGGTCGCTGGCCTCCCGGGTGCAGGTGGCGTTGGCCACGCACCCCGAAACCCGCAAGTACCGCATCACCGTCGAGGCCAAGACCGGAGTGGTCACGCTGGAGGGAACGGCGGCCATGGACGAGGCGGTAGACGTGGCTCGTGAAGTCGTCGGCGTCCGGGATGTCAAGACGCAGCAGGTGGACATACCGCCCATCCCGCCCTTCGTGGCATAGGAGGCTAGGTCTTCGGGGTAGATTTCACGGGGCGCCGGGGGCCTTCCTCCGGCGCCTCGCCTACCGTCACCGGCACCTCGAGCTTCTTCTTGTTCCGCAGAACCTGCAGGACGACCTTGCTCCCCGCCCGGGTATCCGCCGTCAAGCGCTGGAAGTGGTGGTAGTCCTCGACGGGCGTCTTGTCATAGCTCAAGATGACGTCGTACTTCTGGAGGCCCGCCGCCGCCGCGGGGCCTCCGGGCATGGCCGAGGAGACGAGGGCCCCGCGCTTGTCGCTCACCCCGAGTGAATCGATGAGCTCGGGGGAGAGCTCCTGGAGCGAGAGCCCGAGCCAGCCGCGGACGACCTTGCCCTTGTCCACGAGCTGGTCCATCACGCGCTTGACCATGTTGATGGGAATGGCGAACCCGATACCGATCGATCCTCCGCTCTGCGAGAAGATCGCCGTGTTGATGCCGATCACTTCTCCCTTGAGATTCAGCAGCGGGCCACCTGAATTGCCGGGATTGATGCTGGCGTCCGTCTGGATGAAGTTCTCGTAGGTCGCCACCCCCACGTCCGAGCGTCCGGTCGCGCTTATCACGCCCACGGTGACGGTCTGGGCGAGCCCGAAGGGGTTGCCGATGGCGATCGCCCATTCGCCTACCCGGAGGGCGTCCGAGTTGCCCAGCGGGGCCACCGTCAGATCGCGGTCCGGCTGGATCCGGATCACCGCGAGGTCCGTCTTTGGATCGGTACCCACGACCTGTCCGCGATATTCGCGCTTGTCCGAGAGCCGTACCACGATCTCGTCGGCGCCCTTGATCACGTGAAAGTTCGTCAACAGGAGGCCGCGCTTGTCGAAGATCACGCCCGATCCCAGTCCCCGCTGGCGGAACTCGCCGCCCCCGCTGGGGCCATCCGGGCCGAAGAATTGCTTGAAGAAGTCCTGGAGGAAGGGGTCGTCGGGAGCCGGCTGCGCGCCGGATGCTCGCGGGCGGCGGGCCTTTTGGATCGTATCGAGATTGACGACAGCCGGACGAACGTGCTCGGCCACCCCGACGAAGCCCGCCTGGAGGCTATCAGCCATGTTCACGCCAGCCGTGGACGGGGAGACGGGCCCGCGAGGCTCGAGGGCGGGCGTCCAGGCGCCACGAAGCACATAGCCGGCGCCGGCAGCAGCCATCACGAGCAGGACGACGAGCGCTCCCGGGAGGACGGTGGATTTCATGGGGGGTCCGAGCAGCGGATATTAGGCATCGCCTGCTGAGCCTGTCAAGGATGGCTGGAGATGCCGACGCGGACCGAATCTTGAAGCCCTCAAATCAGAGGCTCCGACGAAACCGGGGGCCTTGTCACTACCGAGGAAGGTAGCCTGGTGCCAGGTAAGCGACTGATGTGGAACGGATAATACGGCCCTCCAGAATCGTTGCCAGGGTAGGCACAGGCCTTGCTGTACTAGGGCACGACAGCAGGGGACAGGTGGACATTGAACCCCGTCCCGAATGACAAACCAATTGCCTGGAGGGCACTGATGTTCACGAAGGTACGCGAGACGTTGTTCGGGAATGGACGGGAAGCGGGCTTCACGCTGGTCGAGCTGCTCATCGTCATTCTAATCGTGGGAATTCTCTCGGCGGTGGCGCTGCCGCTCTACCTTGGCTACACGAAGGACGCGCGGCTGGCGGAAGCCAAGGCCCTGGCCGGCTCGGCCATGACGTCGCTGTCGGGCTGCGTGCAGGTCAAGGGCACGGGTGGGAACTGCGTGGTGAGCGAGGTGCAGCAGCGGATCGGGCTGGACACGGCCAAC
>DASYTI010000102.1 GCA_036002485.1 Candidatus Methylomirabilota bacterium
TCCGTGCTGAAGCCGTGCTGGCGGACCTCGGTGCACAGGGTGTCGCGGCCCGCTCGACAGAACGGGCAGCGACCGCAGGTGAGGTAGAAGTTGACGATGACCCGGTCGCCGGGGGCGAAGCCGCGCACCTCGGGGCCCACCTCCGCCACTTCCCCCGCGATCTCGTGGCCCATGATGAGCGGGATGACGCCGAGCCCCATTTTGTTGGCTCGAATCTTCACGTCGGTGCCACAGACGCCCACATGTCGCACGCGAACCAGGGCCTCGTGGGGCGCGATCGCGGGGGTGGGGACATCCTTGGCGATGAACGGCCCCCCGAATTCTTCAAGCACCAGAGCTCGCATGTGGTCTCCTCCACCTTGGCGATGAAGCTTGGCGATCAAGACCCCTCGACGATCGGGTTGGGCTAACATAGCGCCCGGTGCGGCGCCTGGGAAGAGGTCAACGATCCGCGAGGGGATGCCATGGGGATGCTGGACGGGAAGACAGTCTTGGTCACCGGCGCGAGCCGTGGCATCGGCGCGGAGATCGCGCGGCTGTTCGCCGCGGAAGGCGGGCAAGTGGTCTGCGTCGCGCGCACGCTGCGCGAGGGCGACCATCCGCTGGATGGCTCACTCGACACCACGGTGGCGGCTATCCGCGCGGCCGGCGGCACCGCTCATCCCGTCGCCGCCAATATCGCGGAGCCGGCCGAGTGCGAGCGGCTCGTGCGGGCGGCGCGCGAGGTCTACGGCCCCGTGGACGTGCTCGTCAACAACGCCGCCCTGACCTACTACGTTCAGATCAAGGACTACCCGGTCAACAAGTGGATGCGCTCATGGGCCGTCAACTTTCACGCGCCCTTCCTCCTGAGTCAGCTCACCCTCGCCGACATGATTCCGCGTCGAAGCGGGGCCATCGTCAATATCTCCTCGGGCTCCGCCATCGGCCCCGGCCGCGGGCCCTACGCCGATTCCGCCGCGGGCGCCCGGGGCGGCACGTGCTATGGCGCCGAGAAGGCGGCCCTCGAGCGCTTCACCCAGGGGCTGGCCTCCGAGGTCTATCAATACGGAATCTCGGTGACGAGCGTGGCCCCGTCCCAGGTCGTCCCCACGCCGGGCACCGTCTATCACCGGCTCGTCAAGGACATGCACGATCCGCGCGGAGAGCCGCCCCTCCTCATGGCCCGCGCGGCGCTCCTCCTGGCCACCGAGCCGCTCGACAAGGTCACGGGCCGGGTCACGTATAGCCAGGCGCTTCTTCGCGAGTTCGGCTGGATCACGGAAGCGCGGGGCCGCGGAGTCGAGACCAGAGGCAGCGGTTATTCCGAGATCTAGCGAGGACGCGCCATGAGGACCAGCAGCCGGTGCATCATCACGAGCCATGCGGGAAGCCTCCCGCGCCCGGACGATCTGATCGAGCTCAATCGCGCGCGGCAGGCGGGGGAGTCGCAGGACGAGGGCGGCTACCAGGCGCGACTCGGCGCCGCCGTCCAGGAGGTCGTCCGGCGCCAGCACGACGTCGGCATCGACGTGCCGGGCGATGGCGAGTACGGCAAGGCCATGGGCCAGCGCGTGAACTATGGCGCCTGGTGGAGCTACTCCTTCCAGCGTCTGGGCGGTCTCACCCTCGGGACGGAGCTGTACCGCCTGCCGCCTCAGCGCTCAGAGCCAGGTCGGGTCAGGCTCACGAGCTTCTCGGATCGTCGGGATCGGCAGCTCTTCGGCGCCGCCTACGCCGATCCCCATGCGGGGGTCTCGACGACGCCGGGCGGCGGCCCGGGCATGCGCATTCCCGTCTGCACCAGTCCCCTCACCTACACGGGCCAGGCGGCCATCAGGGCCGACATCGAGCACTTCAAGAGCGCGCTGCAGGCGGCCGGCGTCGAGGAGGGCTTCATGACCTCGATCGCCCCGGGCAGCGCCTCCCGGATCGGCAACGAGCACTACAAGACCGAGGAGGAATTCATCTACGCCTGCGCCGACGCCATGCGCGAGGAATACAAGGCCATCGTCGACGCGGGGCTCGTCCTCCAGCTGGATGATCCCGCCATCGCGGAGAACTGGGACATGGTCAACCCGGTGCCCCCGGTCAACGCGTACCGGAAGTTCTCCATGATCCGGGTCGAGGCGCTCAACCATGCCTTGCGGGGATTGCCGCGGGAGCGGATCCGCTTTCACCTGTGCTGGGGCAGCTGGCATGGGCCGCACGTCACGGATATCCCGATGCGTGACATCGTCAAGGTGATGCTGGCCGTCAACGGCCAGGCCTATTCGTTCGAGGCCGGCAACGTCCGCCACGAGCACGAATGGCGAATCTGGAAGGACGTGAAGCTGCCGGATGGGAAGATCCTGATCCCTGGGGTGGTGAGCCACGCCACCAATGTGGTGGAGCATCCCGAGCTGGTGGCCGATCGCATCGAGCGCTTCGCCAAGCTGGTGGGGCGGGAGAAGGTCATCGCGGGTACCGACTGCGGCCTCGGGGGGCGCGTCCATCCCCTGATCGCCTGGGCCAAGCTCGAGTCGCTCGTGAAGGGCGCCGCGCTTGCCACGAAGCGCTTGTGGAGCCGGGGGCGAGTTAAGGCCGGACGTCGACGCGCGCGAACTCGTCGGCCACGTCGGACCTGACCGCCTTCACGGCAATGATGTCGACCTCGCTCCCACTGGCGTCCCCCTTCTGCCGCTTGGCGAGACCACGCCCGTAGAGCGACCGCAGGGACTTGGGATCGAAGCGGAGGGCCGCATCGTAGTCGGAGATCGCGCGATCCGGCTGACCGAGCTTGAGATGGACGAATCCTCTCGCCTCCAGCGCGTCGGCAGAGGCCGGCTGCAAGCGTAGCGCCTCATGGCAGTCCGCCAGCGCCGGGGTCAGCCGTCCGGCCAGGGCGCGGGCCCAGCAGCGAGCGGTCCATGCCGTCGCGTTGCTCGTCTCCAGTCGGATGAGCTGGTCGAGGTCGCGGATGGCCCGATCGTGCTCGCCCGTCACGGTGAAGACGAGCCCCCGGTTCTTGAGGGCCAGCGCATAGCTCGGGTCGAGCCGGATGGCCTGATCGAAGTCCTGGACCGCCCGCTTCAGATCGCCCTTGTTGCGATAAGCGTAGCCGCGATTGTTGAAGGCGGCCGCGTGGCTCGGGTCGAGCCGGATGGCCTCGTTGTAGTCCTGGATCGCCCGGTCGAGCTCGCCGCGGCCGCTGTAGGCATTGCCCCGGTTGCTGTAGGCGAAGGTCATGCCGGGATCGAGGCGGATGGCCTTGTCGTAGTCCTGGATGGCGCGCCGGGGCTGGGCCTTTCGGCTATAGGCGGTGCCGCGGTCATTGTAGGCGAGCGCGTACTCGGGATCGAGTCGGATGGCCTCGTCGTAGTCCTGGATGGCGCGATCGTACCAGCCCTGGATCCGGTGGGCCGTCGCGCGGTTGTAGAAGGCGGTGGCGAGGTGCTCCGCCGGCTCGCGACCCGACCTGATCACGGACGTGCAGCTTCTGATCACGAGATCGATCGACGCATTGTCCTTTCCCATGCACCAGCGCCACTCCTTCGAGAGCTCGGCGCCGGCCGGAGCCGCGAGCAGCATCATCGCGGCCAGAACCATGATCGATCCTCTGAGCGCTCTGGACCTGAGATGCATGATCGCCTCAGACCGCATCGCCACCGGGGATTTTGAGGAGAGATTTCACCGTCGGCCTCCCACATGCGCAGGGCAGGAAATGCTTCATTTCCGCAACCGCCGTGCCAAGGAAGGCAACGTTTGGAAAGCAGACACTTGGCGGGAGCGCCATGCCCCTCATTTCCGAAAGCGGAAAAAAGGCCGACACCCAGCCTGGCCGCCAAAGTTTGTCACCCTCCGAGTTGCCCTCACTCCCGCGGAGTGTTAGATGAAGGCGGGTGAACAGGAGAGGCAAAGAGGGGGCGATCGACCCATGCGATGCGTGCTGACCAATGCGACTCTCATCGACTGCGTCAATCCGCGGCCGATAGCGTTCGCCAGCGTCACCATCGAGGACGGGCGCATCGCGGAGGTGCTCGACGCGAGCCGGTCACCGGACACGCGCGGCGCCGAGGTCATCGATCTGGGCGGCGCCTCCCTCCTGCCCGGGCTCTGGGACGTTCACATCCATCCCGACTACCTGGCGGCCACCGGCGCCTCCCCCGTCGAGCAGACGGTCATCTTCGGGCATCGGCTGATGGAGGCCTTGACGGAAAGCGGGGTGACGGGCGTGCGATGCGCGGGTGCCGCGCATTTCATGGATGTCGCGTGGAAGCGAGCCTTCGAGAGCGGGCAGTACATCGGCCCGCGGGTGTTCGCGGCCGGCTACTTCCTGACCACCACGGGCGGTCACTTCCTGACCTCGGGTCACGCGCGGGAGTGCGACGGACCCTATGGCTTCGTGCGCGCCATCCGCGAGCAGATCAAGAATGGCGTCGATCACATCAAGCTGAACCTCACGGGCGGTATCATGGGGCCCTCGTGGGACCGACACTGGCAGTCTTTCCTCCTCGATGACGAGCTCGAGGCCGCCTTTGCCATCTGCGGCAAGCGCGGTTACCGGGTGATGGCGCATGCTGCCAGTCCGGAGGCGGTGCGGGCGGCCGTCCGTCTGGGCGCGCACAGCATCGAGCACGGCTACCTCATGGACCAGGAGTGCATCGACGGCATGCGGGCGCAGGGGACCTGGTATGTCCCCACCCTGGCCATCTCCCACCTGACTCCGGACCAGGCCAGCGATCGCTGGGAGAAGCGCTGGGTGGAGCAGCGAGATCTTGCCCAGGATCTATGTCACCGCGCGGACGCCGCAGCCGCCGAGCATCGCGGATGGTTTCAGCAGGCGCTGGCCGCGGGCGTCAAGATGGCCCTCGGCTCGGATATCCGGCCGCTGAAGGAGGCCGCTCTGCTCGAGCTGGGACTCTGGGTGAAAGATGGCGCGACACCATGGCAGGCCCTGCTGGCCGCCACCCGACACGCCGCCGAGCTCTGTGGGGTGGGCCATGAGCTGGGCACGGTAGAGCCCGGCAAGCTCGCCGACCTGATCGTGGTGGGCGCGAATCCCTTGGACGACATCGCCAACCTGCGCCAGCTGCGGCTGGTCTTCAAGGAAGGGCGCATCGTGTCCGACAAGCGCGCCGGCGCCGCTCGCTCCTGACCCGAGGATGCGCCGGAAATCTGATGTGAATCCCTCTCCCCCATCGGGGGAGAGGGTAGCAGTTCGAGCCGAGAGGCTCGCCTCGAGCGACGAGGCGAGGGCTGAGTAAATGGGGGAGCATCTATCGGTCGAAATAGTCAGCGACGAGAGGAAGGGGCACATGAGGACGACCAGAGCGCTGTATCTCGGGATGATCGCGTGCAGCATCGGCGTGCTTGTGGTCGCCGGCCAGGCCCGGCTGAGCGCGCAGAGCACCGATCCGGCGATCCGTATCGGCGACAAGGACCTCGGCGGCGTGGTGACCAGCTCGAAAGGGCCCGAAGCCGGCGTCTGGGTCATCGCAGAGACGACCGACCTCCCGACCAGGTTCGCCAAGATCGTGGTCACCGATGATCGCGGGCGCTACGTCCTGCCAGATCTTCCGAAGGCGAACTACAGCGTCTGGGTCCGCGGCTACGGGCTCGTCGACTCGCCGAAAGTCCGAACCGCCCCCGGCAAGATCGTCGACCTCAAGGCGTCCGTGGCCCCGAGCCCGGCGGCCGCGGCCGAATACTATCCAGCCATCTACTGGTATTCCATGCTCAAGGTGCCGGACAAGAACGAGTTCCCCGGCACCGGCCCGAGCGGCAATGGCATCCCGGTGGCGCTCAAGAGCCAGGCGCAATGGCTCGACGTCGTCAAGACCAATGGCTGCTACACGTGTCACCAGCTCGGCAACAAGGCGACACGCACGATTCCGAAGGAGCTCGGCGACTTCGCCTCCTCGAAGGAGGCCTGGGCCCGGCGCATCGTGTCGGGGCAGGCCATGACCCAGATGACCAACAACCTCGGCCGGCTCGACCCCAAGCGGGCCACGGAGCTGTTCGCCGACTGGACGGATCGGATCGCGGCGGGCGAGCTGCCTCGCTCCCAGCCGCCGCGACCACAGGGCGTGGAGCGCAACATCGTCGTCACGCTCTGGGACTGGGCGGGCCCCAAGGACTACCTGCACGACGAGATCTCGACCGACAAGCGCAATCCGAGGGTCAATCCGAATGGCTTGATCTACGGGACTCCCGAGGAGAGCAGGGATCTCTTCCCGGTGCTCGACCCGGTGAAGCACAAGGCCACCCAGGTGAAGATGCCGGTGCGTGATCCGAATACGCCCTCGTCGAAGGCGAACCCCATGGCGCCGTCGCCCTACTGGGGACCCGAGCCCATCTGGGACAGCCAGACGAGCATGCACAACCCGATGTTCGACGAGAAGGGGCGAGTGTGGTTCACCTCGCGCGTCCGTCCGCCCGCCGCCAATCCGGACTTCTGCAAGAAGGGATCGGATCATCCGTCGGCCAAGCTCTTCCCCGTCGAGCAGGCCAACCGGCATCTCTCCATGTACGACCCCAAGACGAGGAAGATCACCCTGATCAGCACGTGCTTCCCCACCCACCATCTGGTATTCGCCGAGGATGCCAACAACACGCTGTGGACCAGCGCGGGTGGCCCGCAGAGCGGCGTCCTCGGCTGGCTGAATCGCAAGATGTTCGAGGAGACCGGCGACGAGGTGAAATCGCAAGGCTGGACGGCGATCGTCCTCGACACCAACGGCAACGGCAAGCGCGACGACTACGTCGAGCCCAACCAACCCGTCGATCCGGCGAAGGACAAGCGGATCGCGGCCGCCTTCTACGGCATCGCCGTGAACCCGGCCGATGGCACCATCTGGGGCACGGTCCTCGGATTCCCTGGCTACGTCATCCGCGTCAATCCGGGCCCGGATCCCGCGGCGACCGCGCTCGCCGAAGTCTTCGAGCCGCCCTTGCCGGGGTATGGTCCGCGGGGCATGGACATCGATCGGAATGGCGTGGTCTGGACGCCGCTCTCCAGCGGACATCTCGCCAGCTTCGACCGGCGCCTTTGCAAGGGGCCGCTCAACGGACCGACGGCGACGGGCCAGCACTGTCCCGAGGGCTGGGTGCTCCATCCATTCCCCGGTCCGCAGCTCCAGGGCGTCACGGAGTCGGGCAGCGCCGAGGCGAGCTACTACACGTGGGTCGATCAACACGACACGTTCGGGCTGGGCAGGAACGTGCCGATGGCCACCGGCAATGCCAACGAGTCGCTCATCGCGTTCGTGAACGGCGCGTTCGTCAACCTTCGCGTTCCTTACCCCATGGGCTTCTACGCCAAGTGGATGGACGGGCGCATCGACGATCCAAGGGCCGGCTGGAAAGGCAAGGGACTGTGGTCGACCTACGCGACGAGAACGCCGTTCCACGTCGAAGGCGGCAAGGGGACCACCAGCAAGGTCGTGAAGTTCCAGCTTCGTCCCGATCCGCTGGCGCGATGAGGGAACGCGAAGCGCCCGAGCCGGTGAACGATGTCAACGGAGACGGACGATGATCGACTATCGCGGCATTGAGCAGCGGCTCGCGGAAGCACTGGGGCTCCGCCGGGTCGGCCCGCCCGGCCGCCTCCTTGCCCGGAATCATGCCAGGAGCTGGAATTGTTACCGCGTAGAGTCTTCCCGATCCTCACGCCCGGCCAGTCCGCTGGGCGGCGGCTGAAGTGGAACCTTTTGAAAAACGGCGCCTTGCCGTTTCGGCGAGTCGGCGAATCGGACTCAATCATCTGGCATCCATCTCGCAGGCGAGGCATGGTTCGAAAGCCACTGCTCGGGCCAGGTCAGGCTTGACGGAGGCGGAGAGGGAGAGAGATGGAGCGGACCGATCTGGACGCCCTGGACCTGTCGCTGAGCTCTCCAGCCCCTGAGGGGGAAGAGCTCAACGGCTCGACGCATGCCGTCCAGTTCTACCACGACGAGAAATTCCTGCTGGACGCCGTCGGCCGCTTCATTGGCCCCGCCCTCGGAGCGGGCGAGGCATGCGTGATCATCTCCACCCCGGCGCACCAAAGCCAGCTCGCGGAACGGTTGGCCGCGCGCGGATTCGATCTGGCCGCCCTGTGCAGGCAGAGACGCTACGTCACCCTGGACGCCGCCGCGACACTGTCTCGGTTCATGATCAACGGGTGGCCAGATGATAAGCGCTTTGCCGATGCCGTGGGCGGCGCCGTCGCCCAGGCGGCCACGGCGGCTCAGTATCCCCGCGTCCGCGCGTTCGGCGAGATGGTGGCCTTGCTCTGCGCGGAGGGCCGGCCCGAAGCGGCCATCCGTCTCGAAGAGCTGTGGAACGATCTCGCCAAGAGCCTGCCCTTTGCCCTCCTGTGCGCGTACCCGTTGAGCGCCTTTCGTGCCCACGTCCACCGCGCCCCCTTCCTCAGGATCTGCGGCGCGCACTCGCACGTCTTTCCCGCCGAGAGCTACGGGGCGCTGAGCAGCGAGGACGATCGGCTCCGCGTGATCACCGGGCTCCAGCAGACGGCGTTGGCTCTCGAGGCGGAGGGCCAGGGCCTCGCGATCGCCCAGGCTCGACTGGCCGCGATCGTCGAGTGCTCCGACGACGCCATCGTCAGCAAATCCCTGGAGGGCGTCATTACCACCTGGAACCCGGCCGCCGAGCGGATGTTCGGCTGGACGGCCGCCGAAGCCGTGGGCCAGCACATCACTCTGATCATTCCCAAGGATCGCCGCGCCGAGGAGGACGACGTGCTGGCCCGGATCCGCCGCGGCGAGATGCTGGATCACTTCCAGACCATCCGTGTGACGAAAGATGGGCGGCTGCTGAACATCTCGCTCACCGTCTCTCCGGTCAAGGACCCCGAGGGGTGCATCGTCGGCATCTCGAAGATCGCCCGTGACGTCACGGAGCAGAAGCGACTCGAGGCCGAGCTGACCCAGAGGCTGGCCGAGCTCGCCGAGGGAGATCGACGCAAGGACGAGTTTCTCGCCATGCTCGGGCACGAGCTGCGAAATCCGCTCGCCGCCGTGCGGAACGCCGTGGTCACCGCCCGCCTCGATCCGTCGCGACGAGAGCGGGCCCTCGACATCGCGTACCGTCAGACCGACCAGCTCGCGCGGCTGGTCGACGATCTCCTGGACGTCGCCCGCATCACGGGTGGCCGGATGACCCTGCGCCTGGAGGCGGTTCGCCTGCCCAGCCTCGTCGAGCGCGCCGTGGAGACCGCCAGGGATCTCGTGGGGGCGCGTGGGCACGACCTCGTGGTCTCGCTGCCCGATGAGCCGCTGTGCGTCAACGCGGATCCCACCCGTCTGGAGCAGGTCGTCGGCAACCTCATCACGAACGCCGCGAAGTACACCGAGCCCGGCGGGCGGATCGAGGTGACTGTCCAGCGCGAGGGCGAGCAGGCGGTGCTGCGCGTGCGGGACAACGGCATCGGCATCGCGCCGGAGATGTTATCCCGCGTCTTCGACCTCTTCGCCCAAGCCCATCGCGGCCTCGCGCGAAGCCAGGGCGGGCTGGGGATCGGTCTGACGGTCGTCCGGCGGCTCGTGGAGATGCACGGCGGGCGGGTGGACGTACGCAGTGAAGGGCTGGGTCGAGGCTCGGAATTCCTCGTGTTCTTGCCGTGCCTGCCCGTCACGGAAGGCGATGCGGTTTCTGCCTGCTCGGCGACCGAGGCCCACGGCCGGCCCCTCCGGCTGCTCGTCGTCGACGATAATGCGGACGTCGCCGAGGGCCTGATGATGCTGCTGGAGCTGCTCGGGCACCGGGTGCGTGTCGCGCACGAAGGCGTGGCCGCCCTGGAGGCCGCGCGCGCGAGCGTGCCCGACATCATGCTGATCGACATCGGGCTTCCGGGCATGAACGGATACGAGCTGGCCCAGAACGCCCGCCAGGATCCGCGGCTCGAGAACGTCGTGCTCGTGGCCCTCACCGGGTACGGTCGCGAGGAAGACAAGCAGAGGGCGATGGCGGCCGGGTTCGACGACCACCTCGTGAAGCCGTTGACCGTCGAGGCCTTCCAGAACATGCTCGGACGGCTGAGGAAATCCGAACCGCGGAGGGGCGCCTCCGGAGCTACCGTCTACACGGACTGAGGAAGCTCAGCTCGTCACGTTCACTGCGTCCAGCTCAGGGCCTTGAAGGCAAGGACATCGGCCTCACGCCCGCTGAGATCCAGAGGGCCGAGCGTGGCCAGAGTTCGCCACACCCCCGTTCCAAGATTCACCGCGCGGATCTTCACGCCGTCCTTGGCCACCGCGACCACCGCCAGCTGCGTCTCGTCGGGCGCCCATTCGATCGCCGCGATGAGCTCTTCCGTCTGGAAGGTGGCGAGCGGCTTGTCCGGGACCAAGCTGTCGGGCGGCGCGCCCACGGCGTAGACATGAAGCTTCCCCGAGCCTCCCGAGCTCGAGCCCAGGCCTACCGCCAGCTTCGTCCCTCCCGGAGAGAGGGTCATGGCTCCGAGGACGACCTTGGCCGGAACCGCGAGCCCCAGTGAGCTGAGCTGTCGCTGGTCCAGCAGTCTGGTCGGCGGCGTCCCTGCTCCGAGCTTCATGCGATAGAGGCCCGCCAGGGTAGGTCCCGGGGGCCGGTCGCGATTGATGACGTCGAGGAAGTAGATGGCATCGCCGCCGGGCGCCCACTCGGCGAGGATGGGCCCTCCGGGCAAGAGCTCGAAGGCCCCGGTCTTGGTATCGAGCACCGCGGCGGATTCCCAGGACAGGAGAATCTTGCGGCCATCGGCGGACCAGCGGAACTTGTTGGGGGGCGTCGAGTACGACGGGATGTTCGTCACCCCTCGAGGGACACCGAACCGCGACTGGACCTTCTTGCCGGCCACGTCGACGAGGGCGATCGACATCTTGAGCGGAGCGGCCGCCCCCGGTACGAGAGTCAGGACGGCGATCTGCTTCCCGTCGGGCGACCACGCGGGCTGCCAGAGGTAGAGCTGTTCATTCGGTTCGCCCTGGAAGAGCACGGTCTCCTGGCCCGTCCGATCCCGGAGCTTCAGCGCGAGCTGGGGATCGAAGAACGCGAAGGCCGTTCCGTCCGGCGACCAGGTAGCGCCGAGGCCGAACACGAGCGCTCCGAGCTGACGGCCTTCGGGGAAGACTCCCGCGGTCACCAGTCGCCGATTCACCCCGGTTCCCACCACGTCGACGTGGAGGATGGCCCGGGAGCCCGTCGCCGCGTCGACGATGGCGACGGGTGGTTTGGGCTGGCCGTGCAGGCTGCTTGCGAGTCCCGAGACGAGGAGCAGGAGGGAGCAAAAAGCCACGAGCGGGCGACGGGCCGGTCCGCCAGTCAGTCTGGACATGATCAGGAGCCCCCTTGGTCGAATCGCTACCCCGCGGCACCGTGATGATTCGAGCCTAGCATTTGAAGGGGCATGGGCAAGGACAAATGGGTGAGCGTGTCTGCTAGACTCTGGCCATGAGCGGCGATGCCCCCAAGAGCGCCTACGAGCTGGCCATGGAGCGCCTCCGGCAGAAGGACAAGGAGGCGAGCGTCGATGATCGCCCGCTCACCGACGACCAGAAGGCCGCCATCGCCGACGCCCGCCAGTTCTGCACGGCCAAGGTCGCCGAGCGCGAGATCCTGCATCAGGCCGCCCTGTCCAGCGCGGGCAGCTATGAGGAGATCGAGCGGCTGAACGAGGCGCTCCGGCGCGACAAGGAGAGGCTGGCCAGCGATCGCGACCGCAAGATCGCGGAGATCCGGGGAGAGAAAGCCTCGTAGCCCGGCCCGTTCCAGCATCAGGCTCACCCATCCCAAATCTTCCCCGCCGTGTCAGGATTACACGCTCAACTTCCGGGGGCACGCGCCGATCTCTGGCCGGACCATGGTTGAGCCTCATGGCCTGCGCGTAACCTCGCGGCAAGCTTGCCTCTCTTGACCTCTTCCGAGGCGCGGCCGGCGGCTCTTACGCTACCCGGCCGAGCAGGCTCGTGGCATGAGCCTTGCGGTACATCGATGGTCACCCAGCGTCCCGGATAGAGAAGACAATGCCTCGATCAGCTCCCGGCCCGTATCGACACCCATGCCGACGAGCGTCTCTCGTCCTGGTGTGTGTTTTCGCGCTCGCGATTGGAGGACATCTGTCTCCGGTCATTGCGGGCCAACTGGATGCTCCGATCGTGGGCATGCCTCCGCAAGGGGGTGACACACGCCCTGCTGGCCCTATCAATCTCCACGGCCTGGACGATCTCCTCTCCGTCGCCGCTGTCGTGGAGAGCCTTTTCAATGGCACGGAGCTGGTCGCCCGAAGCTCCGACCAGCGCGGCGGCGAATTCTTGACGGGAGGTCTCGATGGTGGCGCGCTCGACACCTTCGATCCCTTCTCCGAGGGGTTCCCCACCGAGCTCACGGACGACAACGGCAAGCCGATCGTGACCGAAGGTCTCTGGGCCGTCAGACTCGACCGTGAGGGTGATGTGGACCACGCCCATGTCGCCGCGGGCATCGCGGGGCCAGCGCACTACGATGACTCTGACTGGTTCGACAGCCTGACCCTGGTGCTGGTCGGCACTGGCGCGGGCCTGACCCTGTTTTCTCTCGGCTGGTCTCGTTTCCGCATACAACGCCGCCACCGATCCCGTCTGTCGCACCGTCGGCCGAACCGGAGTCGATCGAGGTCCGGAACCCTCCAGCGACGCTGAGGCGTCTCAAGAGCAGGAGGTATGGCCATGAAAAACCTCGTGCTCATCCTGGCTCTCCTGGCTTTCACGATGGCGCCCGGCTTGGCGTACGCGGGCGGCTTCCATGCCGGGTTCCACGACAATCGCTCGAAGGTCCAGGGGCAGTTCTTCTGGCGCCCCTTCTTCTATGCGGGCCCCTTCATCTCCGGCTATCCCGCCGGCTTCGGGTACGGGTATCCGGGTCCATATTTCGGCGAGAGCGATGGCGACGCGACTCGCTATACGTACGGATATCCCGGTCCCTATACCTATGGAGTCTACGGCTATCGACGTCCCTCGTGCGCCGCGCAGCTGAATGGCTACTGGGTCTGCAGCTGACCTTCACCGATGAAAGTGTATGCATGGATCGTGGCATTCCTGGCGGTCCTCGCCTTGGCGGGGACCGCCTTCGTCCTCGCGCCTCACAGCCATCCGGTGCGTGACTGCGCGGGCGGCGTGGTCATGCTCAAGGGCCCTCATGGAGAACCCATGGAGTGCGTGTGCATCCGCGGAGTGATGGCCAGCTGCTTCGAGCCTGGGCCCTAGCGTCGCCCGCGGCCGGCCCCGGAGGGCCTGCCCGGTCAAGATTTCCGGGTCGGCGGCGACATGTCGTGAGGAGGCTCACCCCCAGGCCTCTTGTGGAACTGGAGACAGAGAGGGAACATCAGATAGAGAGGCGCCCTCCGCTTGGAGGTTTCGCGAGCGCGAGAAGGAGAAGCCCATGAGCATCCAGACCATTAACCCCGCTACCGGACAAGTCCTCGAGACCTACGAGGAAACCTCTCGCAGCGAGCTGGATCAAATCTTGGCGCGGGCCCACGCCATGTTCCTCGAGTGGCGCGCGGTGCCCTTTGCCGAGCGTGCCCGTCGCATGCGTAAGGCCGGGCAGGTCCTCAGGACCCGCCAGGGGCAATACGCGCGCACCATGACGCTCGAGATGGGCAAGCCCATCGTGCAGGCCGAGGCGGAGGTCGAGAAGTGCGCCTCCGTCTGCGACTACTATGCGGAGCACGCGGAATCCTTTCTCGCCAAGCAGCCCCGCGAGACGGAAGCGTCCAGCAGCTATGTGCGCTTCGATCCCCTCGGAGCCGTCCTCGCCGTGATGCCCTGGAACTTTCCCTTCTGGCAGGTGTTCCGATTTGCGGCGCCTGCCCTCATGGCCGGCAATGTCGGCATTCTCAAGCACGCCTCCAATGTCCCGGGCTGCGCGCTGGCCATCGAGCAGGTCTTTGTCGACGCGGGTTTCCCGCGCGGGGTCTTCTCGAGCGTGCTCATCGGGTCTCCGGCCGTCACCGGGCTGATCGCTGATCCCCGCATCGTCGCGGTCACCCTCACGGGCAGCGAGCGCGCGGGCAGCAGCGTGGCCGAGCATGCGGGCCACCACCTGAAGAAGACGGTGCTGGAGCTCGGGGGGAGCGACCCGTTCATGGTGCTGGCCGATGCCGATGTGGCTGCCGCGGCCCGGACGGCGGCGGACGCGCGGCTCATCAATAGCGGCCAGAGCTGCATCGCGGCCAAGCGCTTCATCGTCGTCGAGCCGCTCGCCGATCAGTTCATCGAGAAGTTCCGCGACGAGCTGCAAAGCCGTCGCATGGGCGATCCCCTGGCGCGCGAGACTCAGGTCGGCCCGCAGGCCCGCGCCGATCTCAGAGACTCGCTCCACCAGCAGGTCGAGGAGTCGGTCCGGCGCGGGGCCAAGCGCCTGCTCGGTGGCGAGATCCCCGCCGGCAAGGGAGCATTCTATCCGCCCACCCTCCTCGCCGCCGTCGACAAGGGCATGCCCGCCTTCGATGAGGAGACCTTCGGCCCGGTGGCGGCGGTGATCCGCGCCAAGGACGAGGCGGATGCCGTGCGCCTCGCTAACGATTCTCCGTACGGACTTGGAGCCTCGGTGTGGACCCGGGACCGCGCCTGCGCCGAGCGGATGGCCGCCCAGATCGAGGCGGGGTGCGTGTTCGTGAACGGGCTCGTGAAGTCAGATCCGCGCATGCCCTTCGGCGGGATCAAGCGCTCGGGCTATGGGCGGGAGCTCTCTGAGTACGGAATCCGCGAGTTCGTCAACATCAAGTCGGTCTGGATCGTCTAGCCCTCCCGCCATGAAGGCCTCCGATCTCATCGTCCAGTGTCTCGAGAACGAAGGCGTTCGCTATGTCTTCGGCCTCCCGGGCGAGGAGATCCTGGACATCCTGGACTCCCTCGCGGACTCCCGGGTCACCTTCATCCCCACGCGACACGAGCAGGGCGCGGCCTTCATGGCCGACGCCTACGGCCGTCTCACGGGCCATGCGGGGGTCTGCCTCTCGACGCTCGGGCCCGGAGCCACCAACCTCGCCACGGGCGTCGCCGACGCCAACCTCGACCGCGCCCCGCTCGTGGCGATCACGGGGCAGGCCGCCCGCGATCGCATCCACAAGGAATCCCACCAGCACGTGGACATCATCGAGCATCTGCGGCCGTTGACGAAGTGGAACACGCGCGCGGAGACGGCGGCCGTGATTCCCGAGGTGATTCGCAAGGCCTTCAAGCTCGCCGAGTCCGAGAAGCCCGGGGCCTGCCACATCGAGGTGCCCGAGGACGTGGCGGGGGAAGCGGTCGACGGAACGCCGCTGTCGACGGTGCGAGCGCGGCGCCCGTCCCCGGACCGCCCGGCCCTCCAGACCGCCGCCCGTCTCATCGAGGAGGCCACTCATCCGCTGATCTTCGCCGGGAACGGCGTGATCCGGGGGCGCGCCTCGACGGAGCTGCGGGCGCTTGCCCGGAGACACGGCATCCCCGTCGTCCACACCTTCATGGCCAAGGGCTCCATGCCAGCCGACGACGATCTCTGCCTGCTCTCGGCCGGGCTCCAGGCGCGGGACTACGTGTCGTGCGGGTTCGAGAAGGCGGATCTCATCATCGCCGTCGGCTATGATCCCGTCGAGTACGCCCCGAAGTTCTGGAACCCGGCCCGGAAGAAGCCCATCATCCACATCGACTTCACCCCGGCCGAGGTGGACAGCTTCTACCAGCCGGCCGTCGAGGTGGTGGCCGATGTGCGGGAGGCCCTCGAGCTGCTGAACGACATGGTGAAGGGGGAGAAGGACCCGTCGCCCTACCTCGAGCTCCGCCGGCTCATTCTCAAGGATCTCGAGGAGGGGGCGGACGATCAGACCTTCCCCCTCAAGCCGCAGCACATCCTGCGAGAGCTCCGCGCCCGCATGGGGCGCGAGGACATCCTCATCTCGGACGTGGGCACCCACAAGCTCTGGATCGCCCGGACCTTTCCAGCTTACGAGCCCAACACCGTGCTGATCTCCAATGGCCTGGCCGCCATGGGCTTTGCCCTGCCCGCGGCCATCGCGGCCAAGCTCGTTCACCCCGAGCGCAACGTGGTGGCGGTGAGCGGCGACGGCGGCTTCCTCATGAATTGCCAGGAGCTCGAGACGGCCCGCCGGCTGGGGCTCGCCGTGGTGAACGTGATCTTCCGCGACGGCGGATACAACCTGATCCAGTGGAAGCAGCAGACGCATCTCGGACGCGAGACGGGCGTGACCTTCGGCAATCCCGACTTCGTCGCGCTGGCCGAAGCCTTTGGCGCCAAGGGCTATGCGGTGGAATCTCCGCGCGAGCTCGGCCAGGTCCTGGCCGAGGCCCTGGCCGAGCCCGGTCCGTCCATCGTCGACGTGCCGGTCGACTATCGCGAGAACGCCAAGCTGACGGAGCGGCTCGGGCACCTCGTGTGCCCGATCTAGAAGCGGGGTACGCCATCCATGCCGCCCCTCATCAACGCGGAGGCCTACACGACGCTTGCGGGCGCCCTGGACGAGCTCGCGCGTCGCGGATTCACCGAGCGCTTCCAGGTCTTCGACGGCGGGCTTCGCGCGGTGGACGGCGGACAGACCATGCGGCCGAAAGACCTGGTGATCCGCGAGTACTATCGCTTCGAGGGCATCTCGGATCCCGACGACATGGCCATCCTCTACGCCATCGAGAGCACGAGCGGGGTGCGCGGCACCCTGGCCGACGCCTTCGGCGTGTACTCGGATCCCGCCACGAGCGCGGTCATGGAAGATGTCCCCATTCGCGCGAACGGCTCCCCCTAGGCGTCTGTCCGAGTTCCTGCCTCTCGGGCGAGACGGCGCATCAGGGCCTCGCTCCCCTCGTCGGCCGGGAAAAAGGCCTCCACCCGCAGCTCGTGCAGCGTGATGTCATAGGGGACGCCAAGGCTCGTCAGCGTCGAGAAGAACTTCAGGTGGAAATCGTCCCGGGCCAGCTCCACGGCGAGGAAGGGCGCGGTGGAGGCGTCGAGGTCCAGCTTGCGCCAGTGGTGCGGCACGTCCGGGTAGGAGAGCAGCTCGTCGAGGAGCCGGCCGATCTCCGGATCTCCCCGCAGCAAGTCCCGATGAAGCCATTGGATGAGGGCGGCCGCCGTCGCCTCCCAGTTCACGATGTACGGGCGGACTCCCCGGGGATGATAGAAGAGCCGCATGGCATTGGGCGGCCCCAGGGTCGCGGCCTTGGTGGGGTCGAGGAAAAGACCCATGACTCGCTGCATGCCTTCATTGCTCATCAGGATATTCCAGTGGCCATCGACCACGAGGGCGGGGAAGGGCTCCTGCTGGCGCAGCATGAAGTCGAGGGCCCGGCGCACCTGGGTCATCTCGGGCGCTTCGAGCCCTCGCTCCAGATACACGGGCGCGTAGCCCGCGGCCAGGAGCAGCTCGTTGCGGCCGCGCGGCGGCACGTCGAGCACGCGGGCGAGGAGGAGGACCATCTCCCGGCTCGGCTTGGCGCGCCCGGTCTCCATGAAGCTCAGGTGACGCGAGGAGATCTCCGCCTCCACGGCCAGGGTGAGCTGGCTCATCCGGCGGCGCTCGCGCCACAGGCGGAGCAGGGGTCCCAGCGCGTTCTCCGCGCCCCTCTTGCGCTTCGGGCCTGCCGCCCGCGCTCGCGCCATGCCCGGGAGTCTACACCGCTCATCAGAGCAGGGACATTACCTCAGAGGTAATTGAGCTCTGCCCGGGGCCGCTCCATCATGCTCCGTGATCAGCGAAAGGAAGGTGCCCTGATGCCGATGGATGCCGCCGCCGTCTCCGACCTCTTCAGGGGAACCCTCTCCGAGCTACTGGGTATCCGCATCGTCGAAGCCACCCCGGACCGGGTGGTCGCTGAGCTCGACTACAGAGACGAGCTGACCACCGTGGGGGGGAGCCTCCACGGCGGCACCCTCATGGCCTTGGCCGACACGATCGGCGCGGTGGCGACCGTGCTCAACCTGCCCGCGGGTGCCCGTACCACCACCCTCGAGTCCAAGACCAATTTCTTCGCGGCCGGCCGCTCCGGAACGGTGCGCGCGGAGACGACCGCGCTTCACCGAGGCAAGCGGACCATGGTCTGGCAGACGCGCGTCACCAATGACGCCGGGCGCCTGCTGTCGCTCACGATTCAGACCCAGATGGTCCTGACATGAAGGTGGGCTTCGCCGGGCCATTCTCGGTCCGGCTCGCGGATCGAGTGCGGCGTCACCTGGACATCGAGTGCGAGATGATCCTGGCCGACGAGGCCGGTATCGCCTGCCGCCTTCCGGAGGTCGACGTCCTCGTCACGCTGGCCTTCACGCGCGAGATGGGCGCGGCGGGCGCGCGACTCAAGCTCGTGCAGGTGCCCGGGGCGGGGCTGGACCGGATCGATCGCTCCGCGCTCCCCGCCGCCACCTTGCTGGCCAATGCCTACAACCACGAGGTCGGCATCGCCGAATACGTGATGGGCGCCATGCTGACCCTGAGCCGAGACCTCTGTCGGCTCGACGCGGCCCTCCGGCGGGGACGCTGGGAGAGCCCATGGGTTCCGGGGGCCGAGCCGCCGCCGACATGGCCGGAGCTGGCCGGCAAGACGCTGGGCATCCTGGGATATGGCCGCATCGGCCAGCACGTGGCACGCCGGGCCCGCGCCTTCGACATGACGATATGGGCCATGCGCCAGAGGCCGACGCGAGAGGACGGGCAGGGCCTCGCGTTCCTCGGCGGGCCGGAAGCGCTCGACGAGATCCTGAGGCGCGCCGACTACCTGGTGGTCACGGTGCCCCTGACCGAGGCCACCCGTGGTCTCCTCGGCGCGCGGGAGCTCGGGCTCATGAAGCCCACGTCAGTGCTCATCAACGTGGCCCGCGCGTCCATCGTCGACGAGGACGCGCTCTATCGGACGCTCCGCCAGCGGACCATGGCCGGGGCCGCCCTCGACGTCTGGTATCGCTATCCGACCAGCGGGGAGCCGACCTTTCCCTCGCGTCACCCATTCCACGAGCTGCCCCACGTGCTCATGACGCCGCATGTGTCCGGCTGGACCGAGGGCACCATGGAGGGGCGGGCCATGCTCGTGGCGGAGAACATCGGGCGCGTGGCGCGGGGCGAGCCCGTGTCCAACCTGATTCCGCGAATCGCCTAGGTCGTGTCACCGGGTAGGTCTTGCCGGTGACGGAAAATCTTTCCGTGATTGAGCAGCTTGTCCATTTTTCGGGTCGCCGCGTAACTGGGGGGATTCAGGATATTCGGCGATTCCTGATCGCGTGAGCGCGCTGGCACATGGGTTGCGTCTCCATTGGAAGGCGTGTCGTCCACGCCGAGGAGGAACACTATGGCTCACGTGCTTCGCGCTGGATGGCTGTGCTCCCTGGCTGTGCTCGTCGCTACCGCCTGCACGGTCGCCCCGCGGCCGGGCTCCCCCGTACCTCCCGCTGCCGAGGTCCTTCCGGCGGACGCGCGCGCGCTCGCCTATGGCCAGACGGTCGACCAGATCCTGCAGAACCCGGAGATGGGGGACAAGATTCGCGCGCTCTTCGGGCCTGACTGGATGCCCGCCTCCCAGGGCGGCGGTCAGCTCGTCATGGGCGCCGCGCCATACTTCGAGCGTGGTGGCCCCTTGCGGATGCTTCGCATCGGAGGCGTGGACTACATCGCCGTGACGGGCTGCGTGCCGCGCGACTGCGACACCCAGCGCGTGCTTCTCTTGATCCGCGCCCATGGATCCCAGCTCCTCGCTCGTCTCGACGAGGGCGGCTTCTCGCATTACTACGGCTACGGGAGCGAGGCCCTGACTCGAGATACCGCGCCCATGGTGGTGGACAGCGGGCTGCGGGCCCTCAAGCGCACGGGCAACCCGTACCCGAGGACCACCTCCTAGCCAGCAGGCTGCGGCGACGGGCGTGCGGCCATGCACGCGCGCCCGTCGCCGTACTACCGCCCCGCCGCCGCTCCCTCGATGCCGAGCTCTGCGAGCCGCGCTCCGCGCAGTGGCCGGCTTGACAAGGGGATGGGCCGCGCTCAGTCTCTGCCCGGGCACGCGCCGTGCCCGGCCTCTCAGGGAAAGGAGATTCGGCCATGGCTACGAGCGTCGCAGTGTCCGGGATGGAAGGGGTCAGAAAAGCTCGGGGCTGGCTGCTCGGGCTCGGCATTGTCCTCATCCTGGTCGGCACGCTGGCCCTGGGCGCGGCCGTCCTGGCCACGCTAGCCTCCGTCCTCTTCTTCGGCTGGCTGCTCCTCATCTCGGGCGCCATCGAGGTCGGCTATGCCTTCCGCCAGCCGAAATGGGGCGGGGTCGGCCTTCACGTCGTCAATGGCGTGCTGGGCGTGGTCGCGGGCTTCATCCTCGTCCTGCATCCAACCTCCGGCGCGGTCGTGCTGACCCTACTCATGGCCATGTTCTTCATGATCGGGGGTCTCTTCCGGATCATCACGGCCCTTCTGATGCGCTACCCGCACTGGGGCTGGGTGCTGCTGAACGGTCTCATCACCCTCGTGCTCGGAGTGCTGATCTGGAGGCAGATGCCCGGCGCCGCGCTCTGGATCATTGGCATGTTCGTGGGCATAGACCTGATCTTCTGCGGCTGGTCCTGGGTCATGCTGGCTTTGGCCCTTCGGACCGAGGACAAGACGACCTAAATCAGCCTCTAGGAGACTCCTGTCCGAGTAATGGGCCAGATGGTTGGGAGTCTTCTAGCGCAGGCCGCGGAGGAGATCGCTCGCCTCGGGGATGGAGGGATTGAGCTGGAGGGCGCGGCCGAGGTGGAAGAGCGCTTGAGTCCGGTCGCCCGATTGAAGGAAAGCCTTGCCCATGGTCAGGTAGGCCGCGGCGTTCGATGCGTCGTGGCGCAGGTACTCCTGGAAAAGCTTGGCCGCGCTGTCGATATTCCCGCGTTGCATGGCTCGCACGCCGCCGTCGAGAAGCTCCCGCAGCAGATCACTCCTGAGCGCTCCCCCGGCGTCCGTCTGTAGACCGCGGGCGAGCGTGCCGAGCGCCTGGTCGTACTGCGCGCTCGCCAGATAGGCTCGGCCGGCGCCGAGATAGCCCTTGGCATCGGTGGGGCGCAGACGGATGTACTCCGTGAAATCCGCGATGGCCTCGGCGAATTGGCCGCTCGTGACCGCGGCCAACCCCCCGCCGAAGAGCGCCTCGCCAAAGGTGGCGACCACGTCCTCGCCTCCCGGAGAGGCCTGATAGGCGAGCCGGGCATTGGTGATGGCCTTGCCCCACGAGCTCTTGGCGATGCAACAGCGCGCGAGGTAGACATAGGCGAGGAAGCGGGTGCGGTCGAGCTCGATGACCCGCTCGAACTTCGCGATGGCTTCGTCGTACTTCTTCTCGGCGTAAAGCTGCCGGCCCTCCTCCATGAGGGAATCGGGCCTCTCGAATCCGAGAGAGGCGCAGCCGCCGGCCAGGGCCACGAGGAGAAGGCAGATCAGCGCCACCGTCCCCCGCCGCCCTCCCGCTCTCATCAACTGCTTCCTCCTGCGCGCGGAAGAATCCGGGCGCTCAGGCGGTGGTGAGCCCAGCCGGGCAGCTCACGCCGGTGCCGCCGCCGCCGCAATAGCCCCACGGGTTCTTGGCGAGGTATTGCTGATGGTAGTCCTCGGCATAGTAGAACTCGGTCGCCGGGCAGATCTCCGTCGTGATGGTCTTGTAGCCGGCCTTGCTGAGCACGCGCTGGTAGGCGTCGCGTGAGGCGAGGGCCGCCTTCTCCTGCGGCTCGCCGTAGGTATAGATCGCCGAGCGGTACTGGGTGCCCACGTCATTGCCCTGGCGCATGCCCTGGGTCGGATCGTGATTCTCCCAGAAGACGCGCAGCAGCTCGTCGTAGGAGATCTTGGCGGGATCGAACACGACGCGCACCGCTTCGGTGTGGCCCGTCATCCCGCTGCAGACTTCTTCGTAGGTCGGATTGGGCGTGAAGCCGCCCGCATAGCCCACGGATGTCGAGTAGACGCCCGGGAGCTCCCAGAACTTTCGCTCCTCGCCCCAGAAGCACCCCATGCCGAAGGTCGCGAGCTCCATACCCGCGGGGAAGAGAGGGCTGAGGCGCGCGCCCGAGACGAAGTGCTTCTCGGGAACGGGCATGGCCGTGGCGCGGCCGCGGAGGGCCTCGTCCTTCATGATCATCGAGCGTTTCTTTAGGCCGAACATTTCTCGCCTCCTCTAGAGGACGACCTTCTTGTCGCGGAGCTCCTGGATTCTCGCCGGCGTGAAGCCGCAGGCGACCAGGATCTCGTCGGTGTGCTGGCCGCGCAGCGGTGCCGCGCGCCTGACCCCCGGGGTCATTCGCGAGAACTTCAGCGGCGTTCCCACCACGGGAATTTCCCCGAGGCGCGGATGGGTCACGCGCTGGATGATGCCGCGCTCGATCGTTTGCGGATCGTTCATCACCTGATCCACGGTATTGACGGGGGTCGCCGGCACGTCCGCCTCCGCGAGGATCTTCAGGAGCTCTTCGCGGTCGCGGTCGGCGATCACCTGCTCGAGCCGCGTCTCGAGCTCGACTCGGTTCTTCACCCGCTGCTGATTGACGGCGAAACGCGGGTCGGCGGCCAGATCGTCGAGGCCGAGGGCGCGGGCGAACTTGATCCAGAAGCGGTCATTGGCGGCCGCGATGAAGATCCACTGGTCGTCGCGGCACTTGAAGTTCCGATAAGGCGAGAGCGATGGGTGCCCCGAGCCCAGGGCCTTGGGCACGGCGCCCGTGAGCAGGTAGCCCTCGGCGTGGAAGGCGAGGAGGCTGACCGCGGTCTCGAGGAGGGAGCCGTCCACGCGCTGGCCGAGGCCCGTTTTGTCGCGCTGGATGAGCGCGCTGCAGATGCCGAGGGCGCAGAGGATGCCGGTCGAGAGATCGAGGAAAGAGACGCCGGCCCGCACCGGCTGCCCGTCCGGCTCGCCCGTGATGGACATGATGCCGCTGAACGCCTGCATGAGCGCCTCGTACCCCGGGCTGTCCTTGCGGGGGCCGGTTCGGCCAAACGCGGAGACGGAGCAGTAGATGAGCCGCGGATTGATCGCGGCAAGCGCGTCATAGCCCAGCCCGAAGGTTTCCATGGTCCCCGTGCGGAAATTCTCGATGAGGACGTCGGCGTCCCGGACGAGCGCCTTGACGACGTCGACTCCCTCCGGGGCCTTGAGATCGAGGGCCATGCCGCGCTTGTTGCGGTTGAAGAGAAGATAGGCCGCGGCCTCGCCGTCCTTGTGCGGAGGCCAGGTACGCGACTCGTCGCCGCTGCCCGTGTCCTCCACCTTGACGACGTCCGCCCCCAGGTCAGCGAGGAGGGCGCCGCACCAGGGGCCGGCGATGACGCGCGAGAGATCGATGACACGAATGCCGTCGAGGGCGAGCAGGTCGGGAGTCATGGACGCTATGATACCGCAGCGACGGGGCGTTCAGCCCCGCGGTCTTGACCCCTTACGGGAAAGCCCGTAGTGTCCGGCGCAGGTCTATGACGGACAGCGATCGCCAGTTCTATCTGCGGGTCTTCTGGGTGGCCGCGGCCGCGCTCCTGGCCGTCGGGGTCTTCGAGGTCCTGCGCCCCTTCTTCGAATCCATCGTGTGGGCCGTGCTCCTGGCCTTTCTGCTCAAGCCCGTGAACGGGCGCCTCACGCGCATGCTCGGCGGCCGCCGGGGCGCCGCGGCGATCATCCTGACCACGGCGGGTTTCCTCTTCGTGCTGGTCCCCGTGGGCATGCTCGCCGTGGTGTTCGGTCGCCAGGCCAGCGAGCTGATCGGAAGCCTGCAGGCGCTCGCGGAGCGGTACAAGGTCTCGCAGACGAGTGATCTCTGGAACCTGCCCATCGTCCACCGTGTCCTCGTGTGGCTCAACGACTTCCTTCCCGTGGACACCACGCAGCTTCAGGCCGCCGCCATCGAGGCCACCAAGAGCCTCCTCGGGCTCTTCGTCACCACGAGCGGCAGCCTCTTCGCGAGCGCCCTCGGCACCCTCTTCAACATGCTCATGACGCTCTTCCTCATCTTCTTCTTCCTGCGCGACTGGGACGTGATGGTGGCCGCCACCCTGCGTCTGGTCCCGCTCGACCCGCGTCGGAAGGAGAGTCTCGTCGAGCACATCGCCTCAGTGACGCGGGGGGTCGCTCTGGGCTCCATGGTCACGGCCGCGGTCCAGGGGGCGCTGGTCGGTATCGCCTTCCTGCTCGTCGGCTTGCCGTCGGTCGTGGTCTTCGGCGTGCTCGCCGCGGTGGCCGCGCTCCTGCCCGTCCCGGGCACGGCGGCGGTGTGGGTGCCCGCGGCCATCGTCCTCTTCGCACAGGGACGGATGGGGGCAGCCGTGTTCATGCTGCTGTGGGGCGGCCTCGTCGTCGTCGGCATGTCCGACAGCTTGATCCGGCCGGCCTTCGTGTCGGGGCAGGCGGAGATGTCCACGCTGCCCGTCTTCCTGGGACTCATGGGCGGGATCGGCGCCTTCGGGGCGGTGGGGATCGTGGTGGGACCGGTGCTCGTGGCCATCACGCTCGCGCTGCTCCGCTTCGCCGCGGAAGCGGGGATGGCGGGGCGTGCTCAGGACACCTGACGGAATAGCGGCTACCAGGTCCGAGCGTTCGGAACGCTCTTGGATCGGATGAGTAGTCGCCCCATATGCTAGAGCAGTCCATCGCGGGGGCCGTCGAAGTCGCTCGTGGCGCGGGCCTTGATACCCGCGTGGTCAGCGCAGCAATCCGCGGCTCCCGCGTGATGGTGGAGTTGCCGTCGCACGTCGCCTGGGTGGCCCTCACGGCCGAAGCGACGGCCCGGCTCACTATCGAGCGCATGGTGCTGCAGGCTCTCGCCGGTCGCCTGCCCGTCTCGATTCCGTCCTCCGTTGTTCACCGCGACCGGGTATGTGTGCGCACGCGAGTGTCCGGACGATCTGGTCTCGAACACCACCGGCGCGCCATGGATGATCAGGCCGTCGGCGAGGCATGGGCGCGTCAGTTCGGCATGCTCTTCGCCGCGGTTCACACCGCGCTGTCCGCGGATGCTCTGGAGGCATTGATCGCGGCCGGCCTGCCCACGCGGCCGGCCGTCGATCTCGACGACGCGCGTCGCGGGGCCACCGCGCTGTCCTCGATCAAGGCGCAGAGACTCGTGGACTCCTATGAGCCGGGCGAGGATCGCACCTTCCTCCACGGCGACCTCGGCAGCCACAACGTCGTCGTCGACGGCCAGGGGCACATCGTCGGTCTCTATGACTTCGACGAGGCCTGCGTGGCGGATCGCCATCACGAATTCCGCTGGCTGCCCTCGTACGGCGAGGCCAATCTCGCCGTCGCGCTTGCCGTCTATCAAGCGAAGACCGGCGTCGCCGTCGACATAGCCCGCGTCCGTGGCGTGCACGCCCTCGCTGCGCTCGAGCAGTACGGCTGGGGGCTACGCGCCCCCGAAGAGCACCACCGCACCCAGCGAACGCTCGCCCAAACCCGCGCCTGGGCCGAGCGCGCGGTCGCTGATGCCGAGAGGCTCAAACGAATCGGCGCAGCATGGTGAGGGTCGCCAGACAGGACCTAGCTACGAATCCGATTGAGCCAGTATCCGGGTCGGCGCTTGAGGTGTGCCACAGCGAGCACGCGCACCTCTGGCGGTAGTTCCATGAAGACCAGCGCATACGGGAAGCGAGGGAGTAGAGCGCGCCGGATCGAGAGTTCTTCCGGCAGGTCCAGGAGAAGCGGAAACGAGTCGGGGTAGCTGCCAATCCATGCAGCCGCTTCGGCGATCTCGACGAACGCCTCCCGGGAGAGGCGGCACTCTTTCACCTATCTGGCAATCTCTGCTGAATCTCGGATCGAGCCTCGGACCAGGTCAATCCAACACGAGCAGGCTCGAGAGAACGAGCCCGGTCACGCGCGCGACGAAGTCTCCCAGAACGGGCGTGGCGAGGATTCCCATGTCAGACCTCCTCTTCCCTGAAGACAGCGCCGAGCACCGGATGCGGTCCCGCAGGTAGCGAGAGCCGTCGCCCGCTCGCAAGCTCTACCGCGATAGGGCCCTCACTCTCAACCGGGTCTATCTCGACGGCAAGGCGCATGGGCGAGCCGGGCCAGGAAAAGACGAGCTCGCCGCGCGAACCCTTGGCGGCGGTGCCCTGAAGCACGGTCTTCCACTGGGTCATGGCCCGCTCGACGGACTGACAGCGCAGCCTCAGCCCCAGGACATTGACAGGTGGCGGCGCGCCGGGCACACCACGCGGGGGAACCATGGGGCGGGAGCCGGCGTGCGGCGGCCCCTCCTCGGCGAACTGGACCACGATGCCCAGGGCCTGCTTGGGGTGGAGAAAAGCCTCCTTCCACTCCGGATCGGAGTCGTCGCGGTCGACGATCCCGTAGCCCGCGGACTCCGCGCGGGCGCAGGCCTCCGCGAGGCTCGGCACCTTGAAGGTCACGTGATGGATGCCCGCGCCTCGCTCGGAGAGAAAACGATGGAGAAAGCCCGACGGCCCCGCGGGCTCCATGATCTCGATCGATCCGCCGCCCTCGAAGCGATAGGTGCCCCACGTGAAGACGCCTGAGGGCTGGCCCACGTCTGGCACGCCGCCCAGCTCGCCGGAGAGAAACGGTGCGGCGTCGGACATCCGCGGCAGGGCGATGGCGAGGTGATCGAAGAGGACACGGTCGACCAGACTCAACCGGTGAAGACCTCCCGGGCCGCCTCGAGCGCGCGGTCGATGCCCTGCGGGCTCACGTCCAGATGGGTGACGGCGCGGACCGTGCGGGGGCCGATGGCCCCCATGCGCACGCCTCGCGAAAGAAGCCGTTCCACGGCGGCGGGGGCGCCGATCGAGCCCGTCAGGTCGAAGAAGACGATATTGGTCTCGATGGTCGTTGGATCCAGCGAGAGGCCGGGCAGGGTGGCGAGTCCTTCGGCCAGACGCTTCGCGTTGGCATGGTCGTCCGCGAGCCGCTTGACGTGGTGACGGAGTGCATACACTCCACCCGCGGCAATGATGCCCGCCTGGCGCATGGCCCCGCCCATCTGCTGCTTGCAGCGCCACGCCTCCGCGATGAACTCTCGCGAGCCCGCGATGGCCGCGCCCACCGGCGCCCCCAGGCCCTTGGTGAAATCGATCCAGGCCGAGTCGAAGGGCGCCGCCCACTGCTGGGCCGAGATGCCGCTCGCCACCACCGCGTTCATCAGACGTGCGCCGTCCATGTGAGTGCTGAGCCCCCGGCGTCGCGCGACATCGATCACCGCGCGGATCTTCTCGAGCGGCCACACGGAGCCACCGCCCAGATTGGAGGTCTGCTCCACCCAGAGGAGACGGCTGCGCGGCATGTGACGGTTGTCCGGACGTATGGCCGCCTCGACGGCCGCGAAGTCGAACTGACCCCGCGGGCCGTCGAGCCCCTGCACGTTGATGCCGGCCAGCGCGGCCGGCCCGCCCGTCTCGAAGTGGATGGGATGCGCGGTGCGATGGGCGATCATCTCCTCGCCGGGGCGGCAGTGCACGCGCATGGCGATCTCGTTGCACATGGTGCCCGAGGGCAGAAAGAGGGCGGCGTCCTTGCCCAGGAGCTCGGCGACCATGTCCTGCAGGAGATTGACCGTGGGATCCTCGTACTTCTGCTCGTCGCCCACCTCCGCCTCGCACATGAAGCGGCGCATCTCGGCGGTGGGCTTGGTCACCGTGTCGCTGTAGAGATCGACCTCGATCGCCATCGGTGCTCGCCTATTGCATCGGCGAGAAGGCCGACGGCATGACGATCTTGGTCGCCTGGGTGAGCAGGCTGTCCGCCCCGCCGCCCGGCGGCCACAGGCCCTCGGCCACCGCCTTCTTCCGCGTGGCCACCCGCGCGTCCAGGGTCGGATAGGGCCAGATGTGGATGAACTTGTTCGCGGTGCCGAATTCGACGTGGCCGACCAGGGCCACCGGCGAGAGCCCGAGACGGCCGGGCAGCTTGGCTTCCCAGCGCTTCATCGTATCGGGCAGCGTCCCCGCCCTGAAGGTGTAGTAGCGGAACTCGTAGTAGGGGCCGTAGGTGCCCGGCTTGGGCTCGGGGGCGAAGGGAAAGGGGACCACGATCTCCACGGACATCGTCGTGATGAACTCCTGGATCTTGGGCGGCCAGTTCGCGTCCTTGGCGGCAGCCGCGCGCACCTTGGCCCGATCCTCCATGCTCTCGTACTTCCAGATGTGGATGATCTCGTTGAGCGGCCCGATCTCCGTGTGGAAGAAGGCGGCGAGCTCCGAGTACTTCTTGCGGTGCTCGTAGGCCTCGCCGTAGCGCTTCTCGACCTCGCCGAGGCTGCCGACCTTGACGCCGTAGGTGCGGATCTCGTAAATCATGGTGCGCTCCTCTCTAGGTTAGAAGTTTAGGGAAGCAGGCCGATCTCGCGGAAGAAGCGACGAGCGCCAGGATGAATGAGCTCGGGACGCGGGGCGCCCGCCACGGTATTTGCCGCGGTCGTCTCGTGCCCCTGGGGCAGCTTGGCGGCGATCATGGCCTCGCCGCGGTGAAGGGCGCGGGCGAGGCGATACGCCGTGTCCTCGGCCAGGGTGGGCGAGGCGAGGATGAAGCTCCACGAGCCCACCGACACGATGGGCTCGCTCTGTCCCGGATAGGCGCCCGCGGGAATCGTCAAGGTCTTGAGGAAGGCGTGCTTGGCCTGGATGCGCGCGCGCTCCGTCGGACTAGGGGCGATGAAGCGCCCGCCCTGGGCGCCACGGGCGACGGCGGCGAAGCCGGGCCAGCCCGCCCCGCCACCCCAGAGGGCGGCCGCGCGGCCGTCGCCGACCATGGCGGGCCCGTCGCCCGCCTGATCGAGGTAGACGGACTGGAAATCACGCTCCATGTCGAGGCCGAGCCCGTCCAGCACATAGCGGGCGAGGACCACGAGGCCGGATCCGCGAGCGCCCCAGGCCACGGTCTTGCCCTTGAGATCGGCGATGGTCCGGTAGGGCTGATCACCCCGCACCACGAACATGCCGGGCGTGGTGTACATGGCCACGAGGATCTGGAGCCGCGCGGGCGGACGGCCGACGCCGCTCAGCGCCTCGTGGGCGACCTCGCCCTGGACCAGCGCGAGGTCGAGCTGTCCCGCCTCGAGGAGCGGCACGTTCTCGGTGGAGCCCTTGGTATTCCGCGTACGCACCTCGAGCGAGGGGTCGGTGGCGTGAATGGTCTCGGCCACCGCTTGCCCATAGACGGGAAAGCCGCCGCCGGGCGTGGCCGTGCCGAGGGTGACCACGGTCCGCTGCTCCTCAGCCCGGGCCAGGCCCATGGCGAAGAGGATGGTGGCGGCGGCCCCGAACCACTTCATCATCGAAGCGCCTGACGCCCGAGATCCACCAGGCGCTCGGCCACCGTCTTCAGGAGCCGCCAGGCCGGCTCGTGATTCCGGGTCGCCTCGGGATCGTCGAGGTAGGTATCGAGCAGCACATACGGCGCGCCCATGGCCTCGAGCGCTCGGAGATCGCCGCGCACCTGCTCGAGGCTGCCCTGGCCCGCGGAGCGCGCGTCTTCGGGCATCGGCCCGTCCGAGAGCTGCAGCTTGATCCGCGGGCAGAGGGCGGGCACCGGCCGGTCCTCCTTCTGGGCGATCTCCTTGAGCCTGGGCAGTCCCGCGTCCCGCAGCCAGTCCACGCGCACCCTGATCGGGTGCCAGGCGTCGCCGTGGACCACCGCGCGCCGGAGCGCGCCCTCGCTGGCGCCGCCCACCCAGATGGGCGGGTGGGGCGCGCGGAGCGGCCGCGGAGACGTGTGAACGCCCTGGAAGCGGACGAAGCGTCCCTCGTAGCTCGCGATGTCCTGGGTCCAGCAGGCCTTGATCGCGCTCAGATAGTCATTGGTCATGGCCCCGCGCTTCTCGAAGGGGAGCCCGAGCGCCTCGAACTCGTGCTTCGCCCATCCCACGCCCACCCCGAAGATGAAGCGCCCACCCGAGAGCTGGTCCACGGCGGCGGTGGCGCGCGCCGTCTCGAGCGGATGACGATAGGGGACGATGATGACGGTGGTGCCGAGCTCCACTCGCCGCGTCACGCCGGCGAGCCAGCCGAGCAAGGTCAAGGGTTCGAAGAAGGGCGCGGGATAGCGGCCGGCGACGTCGGGCGTGATGGCCACGTGGTCGGAGGTCATGAGGAGGTGATAGCCCAGCTCCTCGACGAGGCGCGCCCACGAGAGCAAGGCCTCCGGCGTGGCGCCGGGGCCGAAATTGATGAGGTTGACGCCGATCTTCATGAAAGGACCTGGGCCAGTCCCTCGACCACCGTCAGGCTCGGCAGCCGCTTCAAGGCATGGGGAGCGATCTTGATCTTGGAGGACCGGCTGCCCCCTCCCAGGATGACGTAGTCGAGCGCCATGATCCGCTCGTCGACGTAGACAGGCAGGTCTTGGGGCAGGGCGAAGAGCGTCACGCCGCCGATCATCATGCCGGTGAGGGCCTGCGTCTCCTCGGCGGTGGCGAAGGAGACGCGCGAGGCGCCGAGGAGCTTGCGCACGGTGTGGTTGACGTCGAGGCGCGTGGTGGCGAGGACGAGGCAGGCGCAGTACTGCTTGGGCTCCTTCTTCGAGGCCACGATGATGGTGTTGCCCGAGTGGTCGAGCGGGATGCCGTACCTCTCGCAGAAGGCCGCGGTGTCCGCGAAGTCAGGGTCGATCCGCATCAGCTCGAACGGCGCGCCCAGCTCCTCGAGGCTCACCGCGACCTTCCTCTCGACGTCGGCGTCGTCGCTCATGGATAGGGCGCCGGAGGCTCAGGCAGGAGCGGGCGCGGGCTCGATCTCGACGAGGCAGGTGTTGTACGTCGGCGCCCCCGCCGGGGTGGCGCGGTCTTCCGTCAGGACATTGGCGCATCCCCGCGTGTCGGTACCGGTGGCGGCGGGCGTGAACCAGGCGCCCTCCTTGATGGAGACGACCCCGCGGGCGATGCGGTCGGTCACGCGCGCGGGCAGGATGGTCGCGCCCCGCTGATTGAAGACGCGCACGGGCAGGCCGTGCTCGATGCCGCGCGCGGCCGCGTCCTCGGGATGGATCCACACGTCCTGGGTGTCCGCCCGGGCGAGAATGTCCTGGTTGTCGTGAATCGAGTGCGTGCGCGCCCGCGACTTGGGCGAGATCAGCTCGAGCGGATAGCGCGGGTCGCCCGCGTGAGGCGGGATCCACGTGGGGATGGCGGGAATCCGGCCGAGCCCGTACGGGTCGGGGTCGGCGGCGATAGAGGTCGAGTAGATCTCGATCTTCCCCGACGGCGTCGAGAAGGGATGCCGGACGGGATCGCGGACCTCTCGCGCGAAGGCCACGGCTTCCTCCGGAGCGGGCAGGCGGGCCAGCCCGTGCTCGCGGAAGGCGTCGAAGTCGTCGATGTCGGTGCCGGCGCAGACCTCGCGCAGCCACTCGATGTCCTCCATGCGATTGTAGCCCTGCAGCCCCAGGCGGTTGGCGAGATCCGCGCAGATGTCGACATCGTTGCGGCACTCGTACATGGGCTTGACGGCCTGACGCATGAAGATGGCGTAGTGGCCTGTCCCGCTCCACGGCGTGTGAATGTCGTTCCGCTCCCAGAACGTGGTGGCGGGCAGGACGATGTCGGCATAGCGCGCCGTCGGGGTCAGGAAGTGATCGTGGGCAACCATGAACTCGAGACGCTCGAGCCCGGCCGTGATCTTGTTGACGTTGGGACACTGGTTGGCCAGGTCACCGCAGGCGGAGTAGACCATTCTGATATCGGCGGGATAGCCGCCGGCGCGGCCGCGCGCGAGCAGATCGGCGAGCAGCGTCGAGGCCACGCGCGCGTTGACGGGGTTGGGTGGCGCGCCCTGGCGCTTGATGCCGTGGAACTGCGCGCCGCCGCTGCAGCCGGAATTGCCGCCGGGGATGCCGACATTGCCGGTGATCGCGCAGAGCGCGTAGGCCGCGCGGTGGAACTGCTCGCCGTAGGCCGTGCGTCCCGGCGCGTAGCCGCAGTGGAGGGCGGCGGGCTTCATGGTGGCGAACTCGCGCGCGAGCCTTCGTATCGTCTCGGTGGGGACCCCGGTGAGGGGCGCCGCCCATTCGGGCGTCTTCACCACGCCGTCGGAGAGACCGAGCAGGTACGAGCGATAGGACGAGCCCGGCGGCGCGCCCTCCGGCAGGTGCGCCTCGTCGAAGCCCAGGACCAGCCGGTCGAGGGAAGCCTGGTCGTGTAGCCCTTCGCTCACGATGACCTGGGTCATGGCGATGAGCATGGCCGCGTCGGTACCGGGGCGAATCGGCACGTGCTCGTCGGCCATCTTCACGCTCGTCCGCGTGGCCCGTGGATCGATGGTGATCATGCGGACGCCCTGCTCGCGCGCCCAGTGGACATACTGGGGTGAGTTGGTCCCGAAGGTGCCGTCGGCGGGACTCCAGCCCCAGAGGATCATGAGTCGCGAGTTGACGTAGTCGGTGGGCTCACGCCCCGCGAACTTGCAATCCACCTTGGTGCCATAGGTGTGACGGAGGGCGAAGATCTCCGCCTCGTTCGAGAGGCTCGACCAGAGCTCGGTGCAGCCTCCGAAAAGGTGAAGCAGGCGCTGGACCACGGCGCGATTGTGGATCACCGCCGTGCTCCCGGTGCGCGAGCAGTCGAGGATGGCCGCGGGGCCGTAGGTGTCACGGATGCGCCGCATCTGGGCCGCGACCTCGTCGAGCGCCTCGTCCCACGAGACGCGCTCGTAGGCGCCCGAGCCCTTCGGGCCCACGCGGCGCAGCGGATAACGTAGCCGGTCGGGGTGATTGACGCGCTCGGCGGCGCCGAAGCCGCGCACGCAGGCGGTGAGGGGAGGCATCTCGGGCGTCCAGCGCCGGGGATCGGTGCTGATGCGCACAATCTGGCCGTCCTTGACATGCGCATTGACCACGCAGCGCCCCCCGCAATTGTGGGCGCAGGTGCTGGTGACCACTTCTTCGCCCGGGGCGCCGGCCTTGCGCGGGGTCTCGTAGACGGTCCGTGACTTCATGGGCGGCTCAGTTGAACACCACCACGCCGCGAGCGACCTGGCCCGAGGTCAGGGCCTTGAAGCCCTCGTTGATTTCTTCCAGCGTGTAGGTCCGGCTCACGAGCTGGTCGAGCTTGAGCCGGCCATCGAGGTAGAGCTCCACCAGCCGCGGGAAATCGATGGGCGGGCGCACGGAGCCGTACATGGTGCCCTTGAGCGTCTTTTCCTGGAGGGCCATCATGTAGGGCGTGATCGGCGCGCGGACGGCCATGGCCGCCATGCCGACGATGACGGCGACGCCGCCCGGCCGGATGGCGTCCAGGATCTGCAGCGTCGTCTGCTCGCCGCCGATGGCGTCGAAGGCATAGTCGACCCCGCGCCCCTCCGTCAGCTCGCGCACGCGCTCGACGATATTGTCCTGCTTCGCATTGAAGGTGTGGGTGGCCCCGAACTCCTTGGCGTAGCCGAGCTTGCTGTCGAGGAGATCCGCGGCCACGATCATGCCCGCTCCGGCCAGCCGCGCGCCCTGCACGACGTTGAGCCCTACGCCGCCGCAACCGATGACGAGCACCGAGGCGCCCGCTTCGACGCGCGCGCACGAGGTGACGGCCCCCACCCCCGTGGGGACGCAGCAGCCCACCAGCGCCGCCTGGGGCCACGGCATCTCCTTGCGGACGGGCACGAGCATCTCGGCCGGGCAGACGACGAACTCGGAGAAGGTGCCGATGCGCGCCATCTGGTTGATGTTCTGCCCATCGCGGCGCAGGCGGTGGCTGCCGTCGAGCATGGCGAAGCGCGCGCTCTTGTGCCCGTCGCAGAGAATGGAGCGCCCGAGCGAGCAGTAGAGGCAGCGGCCGCACTGGGGCCGGAACGAGAAGATGACGTGATCGCCGGGCTTGACGTTGGCCACGCCCGGGCCGACCTCTTCCACGATGCCCGCCGCCTCGTGGCCGAGGGCCATGGGCAGGGGCAGGGGCCAGTCGCCGTTCATGATGTGCCAGTCGCTGTGGCAGATGCCCGCGGCCTTGACGCGCACACGCGCCTCGCCTGACTGCGGCCCCTGCTGCTCGACCTCCACCACCTGGAGCGGCGTATTCGCCTCGTAGAGAATGGCGGCCTTCATGATCGAGCCCTCCTCAGGACTTCCGGGCCGCGCTCATGGCGGCCCAGACCTTCTGCGGGGTGAGGGGCAGATCCACGTGCGTGACGCCCAGGGGGGCCAGCGCGTCCATCACGGCATTGGCGATCGCGGGCGTGGAGCCGATGGTCGCGGCCTCGCCGACACCCTTGACGCCCAGGGGAGTCCGCGGCGAATGCGTGCGCGTGTGGTCATTGTCGAAGGAGATCAAGTCAACCGTCTTGGGCAGCGCATAGTCCATGAGGCTCGAGGAAAGAAGCTGTCCGCCCTCGTCGAAGGCCGCCTCCTCCCAGAGCGCCTGGCCGATGCCCTGGGCGAGGCCGCCGTGGACCTGGCCCTGGACGAGGAGCGGATTGATGAGGAAGCCCGCATCGTCCACGGACATGTAACGCAGGAGGCGAGGCTGGCCCGTGTCGCGATCGACCTCGACCATGGCCACGTGAGCGCCGAAGGGGAAGAGCATGCCGCGGCTGGCCTTGATGTCCTCCTTCGAGTGCAGGTTGCCCTTGGCGGATGCTGCGACCTGCTGCCAGCTGACCGAACGGTCGGGCACGCCCCGCACGGAGAACCTGCCGTCGGCCGCCACGATGTCGGGGGCGGCCGCCTCGAGGAGATTGGCGGCGATCTGCTGCGCCTTCTCGCGCACCTTGGTGGCGTTGCCGAGCGCGTGCATGCCCCCGCGCGCCGCCGATCGGCTCCCGAAGGTGCCGACGCCATTGCGGACCAGGTCGGTGTCGCCGTGGACGACCTTGACCATGTCCATGGGGATCTGCAGCTCATCGGCCACGAGCTGCGCGAAGGCCGTCTCGTGCCCCTGGCCATGCGAGGCCGAGCCCGTGAGCACGGTGACGCGGCCGTCGTCGGCCACCACCAGGTCGGAGACCTCGTCGTCCTCGAAGCCGCAGATCTCGACATAGGAGGCGAGCCCGATTCCCACGAGGCGGCCTTTGGCGCGAGCCGCCTCCTGCTCCTTGCGGAGGGCGGGGTAGCCCGCCTTGCCGAGGGCGTGGTCGAGGGCGCGGGCGTACTCGCCGCTGTCATAGGAATTGCCGAGGGCGGTGTCGTACGGGAACTTGTCCGGCGGGATGAAGTTGCGCTTGCGGACATCGGCGGGATCGAGCTTGAGCCGGACCGCCAGCATGTCCATGGCCCGCTCGATGAAGTAGGCGGCCTCGGGCCGTCCCGCGCCCCGGTACGGCACGGTGCCCATGGTGTTGGTGAAGCCGCAGACCACCTCGGCGCGCACGGCCTGGACGTCGTAGCAGCCGGTGATCATCTGCGCGCAGAGGATGGGCAGGAGGCAGCCGACGTGGTAGAGGCAGAAGCCGACATTGCCCGTGATCCGGACGTCCATGGCCAGCACGCGGCCCGTCTTGTCCGCCCCCAGCTTCATCCAGCAGCGCATGTCGCGCCCGTGTCCCGTGGCCTGCATGTCCTCGCGCCGCGTGGCCGCCCAGCGCACGGGGCGCTTGAGCCGTCGCGCCAGCATGGTCACGAGCGTGTCTTCCTGGTACACGGGCACCTTGGCCCCGAATCCGCCGCCCACGCGCCCGGTCATGAGGTGGATCTGCTCGGGCTTGAGCTTGAGGCGCTCGGCGATCTGGTTGCGCATGGTGTGCGGGGTCTGCGTGTCGCCCCACATGGTGAGCTTCTGCGCCTTGTCGTCCCAGACGGCGCTGCAGGCGCGCGGCTCCATGCAGATCGGCAGCACCCGCTGGTTCATCATGTCGAGCTCGAGGACGACATGTGAGGCCTTGAAGCCGGCCTCCACGCCTTCCTTCTCGAGCTTGAAGGAGACGGCGAGGTT
>DASYTI010000103.1 GCA_036002485.1 Candidatus Methylomirabilota bacterium
TTTCTGATCCTCCGCTACTCAGGGATGCGGCGGGAGTCGGTCGCCACGCTGCGCGTCCGCAATCTGGACCGCCGCTGGGGCCTCCGCAACGTCCCGGTGAAAGGCGGCCGGACCCGCGACATTCCCCTGCCCGCCGCCGTGACGCAGTATCTGGACCGCTACGTCTCGCAATACCTGTCGACCGAGGTTGACGACGTCAAGTCCGACACGCCGCTCTTCTGGTCCACCTACGGGCAGCGGCGCCAGGGCATCGTCCGCCGGCCGATGGAAGGCAAGAACATTTGGCGCCTCTGCAAGACCTACGGCCGGCAGATCGGCTACCCCATGCTCAAGCCCCATGACCTCCGCCACGGTGTGGCAATGGAGGTCTACGAGCAGCACCATGATCTGGAGCAGGTCCGCGGGCTACTCGGGCACACGCGGATCGAGACGACGCAGCTGTATGCTCAGATCCGGCCGGCCGCGCTCAAACACGCCGTGGAGTTCTACGAAGCGAAAGCGCTCGACGTCCTGAGCCACTAGCGAGGAAGAAACGCGACAAGAGCGGCTTCGTGTTCGAATCCCGTCGGCGACGCGACTCGAACATGCAGCCATAGAACATCAACAAAAACAGCCTGGTGGCCCCAACGGGATTCGAACCCGTGTTTCAGCCTTGAGAGGGCCGTGTCCTGGGCCTCTAGACGATGGGGCCGCGCCGGCGAGACGAGGCAATTGGCTGGGAGAGGAGGACTTGAACCTCCACTACGGGGTCCAGAGCCCCGCGTCCTACCATTAGACGATCTCCCAACCCTCGCAGAGTGTACGTGTGGCTCTTCCGCCCTGTCAAGGCGCGGGGTTAGAGGACAGCCGACTTGAGCGAGCGGCTGGGCTTGAAGCGCGGCACGCGCGTGGCGGGGATGCGGATGGCCTTGCCCGTGCGAGGATTGCGCCCGTTGCGCTCGGCCCGCTTGCTGACCATGAAGGTGCCGAAGCCGCCGATGGTCACGCGTCGTCCCTTCTTGAGGGCGTCGAAGACGCTCAGGTAGAAGGAGTCGAGGGCGCGCTCCGCGGACACCTTGCTCCCGCCCGAGGCCTTGGCCATCGCGGCGACAAGATCGGCCTTGGTCATGGCCTCACATCTCTACTCGAAGGCGGCGCGCGAAGTCAAGATGGTCAGACGCTCGATGGCGCGGAAGAGATCGTCGGCCGCGAAGGGCTTCTCGAGGACGGGCGCCTGCGCCTCTTCCAGGAATTGCCAGGCCGAGGGATTGGCCGTGTCGCCTGTGATGAACACGAAGCGCCTGGCCAGCCCCGCTTGCTCCTGCACGGCCGCGCGGTAGAAGGCCTCCCCGCTCCCGTCCGGCATGCGAATGTCCGAGACGATGACGTCGTAGCGGCTCGCCCGCACGCGCTCGAGGGCCGAGCGCCCCGTGGCGGCGACCTCCACCTGCCAGCCCGCCTCCTTCAGGAGCGTGGTGACGAGGTCGACCATGCCCGGCTCATCGTCCACCACGAGGGCCCGCCGGCCGAAGCCATAGACTCCGGGCTGGTGCGCGGGGCCCGCAGGCGGCGCCGGCTCGGCGCCCACCGCGGCCGGAAGCTCGATGAGAAAGACCGTGCGTCCGGGCTCGCTCTCCACCGTCAGCCGGCCGCCGTGCTGCTGGACGATGCCATAGGACACGCTCAGGCCGAGCCCGGTGCCTTCCCCCACCTTCTTCGTGGTGAAGAAGGGCTCGAAGATGCGCGGAAGGACCTCGCGCGCGATGCCGGGGCCGTTGTCCGCGAACTCGACCACCACCCACGGCTTGCCGTCCGCCACGCGAGAGGCGGCGCGCACGCGGATGGTATCCCCCACCCCACTGCCCAGGATGGCGTGCTCGGCATTCAGCAGGAGATTGAGGAAGACCTGCTGGATCTGATGGATATCGCCCTCGGCCGGCGGCACGTCGGGCTCCTGATCGAAGTCCACCTTGATGCCCGAGAGGCGCAGGCGGGTGGCCCGCAGCGCCACCGTCTGCTCGATGACGGCCGCCACGAGCACGGGGGCGCGCTCGGGCTTCCGCTGGCGCGAGAAGAGCAGCAGGCTCTGGACGATCTTGGCCATGCGCTCGCCCTGCGAGACGATCATCTCGATGGGGCCCTTGAGATCGGCGGGCAGCGGCTTGCCGCGCAGGAGCTGGCCATAGCCGATGACGACGGAGAGCGGGTTGTTGAGCTCGTGGGCCACGCCCGAGACGAGCTGGCCCACGGCGGAGAGCTTGCCCGCCTGCACGAGCTGGGCCTGGGTGTCCTGCAGCTCCCGCAGGCGCGAGGCCAGCTGGTCGTAGAGCCGGCTGTGCTCGATGGCGAGGGCGGCGGGGGCGGCCAGAGTGGCCAGGCGATCCACGTCCTCGGAGTTGAACTGGCGCTCTTTCGCGATGTACGCGACGGAGAGCGCGCCGATCGCCTCGCCGCGGACGAGGAGCGGACAGGCGATGGTCGCCCGGAGCGGCTCGCGCCGCCGGGGGGTCAAGTGGCGCTGGATGCGTCCCGACCACCTCGCGTAGTCATTGACGAGCACGCCGTCCCGCCGCTCCGCCGCGAGCCCGAGGGCGCCTTCGCCGAGCTCGAGCCGCTGGCCCAGCTCGCCCTCGTGCAGCTGATAGCCGCCGCGGATCACGAGATGGTCCTGGCTCTCGGGGCGGAGCCCGACCAGGGCCAGATCCGCGTCGAAAAGCTCGGCGGCCTTGCGGGCGATCAGATTCAGCCGTTCCTCGAGGCTGAAGGGCACGAGAATCTGCTCGATGACCTCTCGAATGGACTCGACGTGTCTAAGGCGCTCGCGGGTCTGCTCGTAGAGCCGCGAGTGATCGAGGGCCAGCGCGGCCTGGTCGGCGAAGGTCTGGAGCAGGGCCACCTCGACCTCGGTGAAGACGCGTCCCGTCGTGTCCGCCACCGAGAGCGCCCCGATCGGACGGCCCTGGACCCGCAGGGGTACCGCGGCAAAGGCGCCGTTACCGGTCTGCTCGATGCGGCGGCGCGCGTCATCCGTCAACCGGATGGTCGGGTCGCTGGTGATGTCGGCCGTCGCGTATGCATGGCCGTCCGCGACCACGCGGCCGGTGACGCCGTAGCCGGCCGGCATCACATGGCCGTACGGTGCGTGAACGCTGTCGGCCTGACCATGGGCGAGCATGGCCAGCGAGCCGTCCGGCTGGAGCAGCCGGAAGCCCGCCGACTGCACGTGGAGGAGCGGCCGTACGCTGTCCACGATGCGCCGACCGATCTCGTGCACCTCGAGGCTGCCCGTGAGCGCCCGGGCCATGCGGGCGAGCTCCTCGGCCTCCTGCTGACGCCGGGTCGCCTCGGTGTAGAGACGCGCGTTCTCGAGGGCCAGCGCGGCCTGGTCGGCGAAGGTCTGGAGCAGGCTCGCCTCCGCCGGAGTGAACTCGCGCCCGGTCATGTCCCCCACCGCGAGGTTGCCGATGATCTCCGACGTCGTCCGGAGCGGCACGGCCAGCACGGCAGCGATCTGCGAGCCGTCGTTCCGACTGCGGAGATCCTCCGTCACCACTACGCCCGGCATGGCGTTGATATCTGGCGACCACACGGCCCGCCCTTCGGCGACGGCACGCGCGCTGATGCCCACGCCCGGCGGCAGCACGTGTCCGGGGGGAATCTGCTCTCGCGCCATCCCGCCCGAGGCCAGCGCGACGAGGGAGCCGTCCCGGCGCCGAAGCCGGATCACCGCGGAGCGCGCCGAGAACACCGCGTTCACGTGCTCGACCGTGCGCTCGGCCACCGCGGTGACGTCGAGGCTCTCGGTGAGCGCGCGCGCCAGCCGAGCCAGCTCCTCGGCCTCGTGCCGCCGTCGCGTCGCTTCCGCGTAGAGCCGGGCCTTGTCGAGCGTCAGGGCCGCGTGGTCACCGAAGGCGCGGGCCAGCCGTTGATCGGCCTCGCTGAAGATCCGGCCCGCGTGGTCGCCCACGGAGAGCACGCCCACAACCTCGTTCTTCACCATCAAGGGCAGCGTGAGGACAGAGCGGTACGGCAGCCCCGCCATCCGGGCCCGGGTTTCCTCGCTGAACGTGATCCGCGGATCCGTGAGGAAGTCGGGCGTGGTGATGAGCCGCCGCTCGCGCACGGCGAGGCCGGCGGCGCCCATGCCGGCCGGGAACCAGAGATCGCCGGGCTTGAGCGTCCCGAAGGAGCCGGTGAGGGCGACCGCGCGCACTTCCCCGGTGGCCGGGTCGACGCGGAAGAAGCCTGCCGTCCCCGTGTGCAGGAGGGCGCTCAGGCTGTCCGAGATCTGCTGGGAGATGATCTCGGTGTCGAGGGCCTCCGCGAGAGCACGCGAAAGGCCCGCGAGGGTTTCGGCCGCCTTGCGCTTATCCTCGGTCTCGGCAAAGAGCCGCGCATTGCGCACGGCCACCGCGGCCTGTGAGGCGAAGGACACGAGCAGCGCTTCGTCGTCTTCCCTGAGGATGTCTTCGCGCCGGAGATTGAGCGTGAGCACGCCCAGGAGCTCGCCGCCCGCCACGACGGGCACGCCGGCGAAGGCGTAGAGGGCGTGGCGGATGGCCCAGTCCGTAGCCATGATGCGCGGGTCCCGGGTCACGTCCTCGATGAAGAGCGCGCGACCTTGGCGGGCGATCCACCCCACCGCGCCCTGATCGAACGTGAGCTCGGTGGGCAGGTCCACGGAGTCGATGGTGACATCGGCGGCCCAGGCGCGACGGGTGATGCGGCCCCGAGCCGTGTCGGCCATCCAGAAGACGACCGTCCGCGCGCCCGTGAGCGAGGACAGGGTGAGGGTGATCTGCTGGAGGAGCGGCTCCAGGTCGAGCTGTTGCGAGAGCGCCACGTTGATGTCGGCCAGGGCCCGGAGCCGCCGCTGCCGCCCCTCGAGCGCAGCCGCAGTGCGCCGCCGATCGCCGATGGCGCGGTTGAACTGCTCGGCCAGCTCGGCCAGCTCGTCCTTGGTCGGCACGGTGATGGGCGGCCCCTCGGCGGCGTCCAGCTCGCGCGTGCCGCGCATGAGCGCCCGCACGGAGCTGTGCATGCGGTGGCCGATGAGCCACGCCACCAGCAAGGCCAGGACCATGGCCGTCGAGAGCCCGATCAGATCGCGCTTGAACCGGGCGGCCGCGGGTCCGTAGGCCGATTCCGAGGGGACCCCGGAGACGACGAGCCACGGCGCCCCACTCATGCTGGCCGCGCCGGCCAGAAGGGGAACGCCCTCCGGCGAGCGCCACTCGGCGATGCCGACGCCGCGGCGGAGAAGCGCGCTCGCCTCTGGAATCGTGCCCAGATCACGGCGCAGGAACTTGGCGGGATCGCCCGTGCGCGCGAGGATGGCGCCGCTCGTCGACACGATGGCCAGGATCTGATCGTGGCCCAGGGGAAGCAGATTGAGATAGTGCGAAAGCATCTGGAGGTCCAGCTCGGCGGCGACCAGCCCCACGGGCGCTCCGAGCCGATCGTGGACGGGCACCACGATCGGCACCACGGATTGGTCATGGGATTGTCCGACCTCGGGGGATCGCCGGACCTCGGGCGGGCCTACCAGGGCCGCTCCACTCTGCAGCGCCGATTCGATCGTCTCGCGATTCAGCGAGGCCGTGGCGGTCGTCGCGGCGCGTCCGTCGCTCGAGGCAAGCACGTGCCCGGCCGGATCGGTGGTGTAGAAGCGAAGCACGAAGGGGTGCCGATCGCGGACCCGGACGGCCAGCGCGGCCAGCGCGGAATCCTGGACGCGCTCGAAGCTGTGAACAGCGGCGACGGCCACCAGGTTCTCGACCTGGCCGGCGATGACTTCGTCGAGCTGGCGGGCCACCAGTCGGGCCGTGTCGATCTGCTCCTGCTGGGCGGAGCGCCGGCCCTCATCGAGGTCACGCCAGAACTTCGACGCGGCCACCACGAGAAGCGGCAGCAGCACCGCCAGCACGAGAAGGATGAGCTTGGACCGAATCGTCAGGCGCATGAATGAGCGCAGCAGAGAGCCGGCTCCGAACTAGTATAGCTCAAGGGGTGTCGTATAATGCCCGCATGCCGCGCAGCCCGTTCGAGCTTTCCAACGTCGTTTTGCTTGTCCTGGCCCTCGTTGCCACGAGCATCGCCTATTGGAAGGATCCCAGTTTGCCGTTCCTCGGGGCCAAGACGGGATTCAAGCTGATCTGGTTCATCCTGCCGCGGCTCGTCCCTGCCCTGATTCTGGCCGGTATGCTCCAGGTCCTCATCCCACAGGAGCAGGTGGCCAAATACTTCGGACAGAAGTCCGGCATGCGCGCCATCATCCTCGCTTCGGTGGCAGGTCTGCTCACGCCCGGCGGGCCCATGGTCAGCGTGCCCCTCCTCGTCGTCCTCGCCAACTCGGGCATGGCCCTGGGACCACTCGTGGCCTACATGACCTCCTGGTCGCTCTTCGGCATCCAGCGCATCATCGCCTGGGAGGCGCCCCTCATGGGCTGGCACTTCGTCATGGTGCGGGCGGTGTCGAGCCTGACCTTCCCCATCCTCGCGGGCTGGCTCGTCAAGGTCTACTACCACGAGTAGCCGCGTGGCCTTCGACGACCTCCGCGAGTTCGTCGCCCACCTCGAGAAGCACGGTCAGCTCCGCCGGGTGCGGGCGCGCGTCTCGCGCGATCTGGAGATCGCGGAGATCACCGATCGCGTGTCGAAAGGGCGGAGCGAGGGCAACCAGGCCCTCCTCTTCGAGCAGGTCGACGGCTTCGACGTGCCCGTGCTCATCAATGCCTTTGGCTCGCCCGAGCGGATGGCCGCGGCGCTGGGCGTCGAGCACCTGCACGACCTCTCGGCGCGCGTGGCCAAGCTGCTGGATCTGAGAATGCCCGGCTCCCTCTTCGACAAGCTGCGAAAGCTGGGCGATCTCTTCGACGTCGCCAAGGCGGGGCCCAAGCGCGTGCGCTCCGCGCCCTGCCAGGAGGTGATCGAGACCGATCAGCCGAGCCTGGCGCGCCTACCCATCCTGCGTTGCTGGCCGGGCGACGCGGGACGGTACATCACCCTGCCCCTGGTGTTCACGCGTGATCCGGTCACGGGCGCTCGCAACGTGGGCATGTACCGCCTCCAGGTCCATGACGACCGGACCCTCGGCATGCACTGGCAAACCCACAAGGGCTCGGCCGAGCACGAGCGGGTCGCCCAGGAGCAGGGCAAGCCGATGGAGGTGGCCATCGCGCTGGGCGGCGATCCCGTCTCGATCTACTCCGGCTCGGCGCCGCTGCCCCCCGGCATAGACGAGATGGTGTTCGCGGGATGGCTGCGCGGCGCCGGGGTGCCCATGGTCGCCTGCAAGACCATCGATCTCGAGGTCCCCGCCGAGGCGGAGATCGTGCTCGAGGGCTTCGTCGATCCCGCCGAGCGGCGTCTCGAAGGGCCATTTGGTGATCACACGGGCTACTATTCGCTGGCGCGTGACTATCCGGTCTTCCACCTCAAGGCCATCACGCGTCGCAAGCAGCCGATCTATCCGACGACCATCGTGGGACGGCCCCCGCAAGAGGACTACTGGCTCGGCAAGGCGACCGAGCGCATCTTCCTGCCCATCATCCGCCTCCTCCTGCCCGAGGTGGTGGACATGAACATGCCGGCCGAGGGCATCTTCCACAACCTGGTCATCGTCTCGATCAAGAAGCGCTATCCAGGCCAGGCGCGCAAGGTCATGCATGCGCTCTGGGGGCTCGGGCTCATGATGCTGGCCAAGAACATCGTGGTGGTCTCCGAGCACGTCGACGTCCACAACCTCTCGGAAGTGGCCTGGCGGGCCACGGGCAATATCGACCCGTCGCGCGACCTCCTCATCGTCGACGGGCCCGCGGACGACCTCGACCATGCCTCCGTCCGCCACCGCTTCGGCGGCAAGCTGGGCGTCGACGCCACCGAGAAGTCGGACATGGACGGCATCGGCCAGTCATGGCCCGAGGAGATCGTGATGAGCGAGGAGATCCGCGCGCTCGTCACGAGGCGCTGGCAAGAGTACGGCCTGTAGTGCCCGGCACCCTCCGACACTTCCTCGACGCGATCAAGTTCGAGCACACCGTCTTCGCCTTGCCCTTCGCCTATGTCGCCATGGTGCTGGCGGCCGACGGCTGGCCGGGCTGGCGCGTGGCGATCTGGGTCACCCTGGCCATGGCCGGAGCCCGCACCCTCGCCATGAGCGTCAATCGCTTCGCCGACCGGGCGATCGACGCGGACAATCCGCGCACGGCGGGGCGGCATCTTCCGCAGGGGCTCCTCAAGCCCTGGCACATGCTCGCCGCCGCCATCCTCTCCGCGGCCCTTCTCGCCGTCTCGGCCTGGAAGCTCAACCCGCTCTGCTTCAAGCTCGCCCCCTGGGCCGCCCTTTTTCTGATCGGGTACTCCTACACGAAGCGCTTCACCTGGACCAGCCACTGGATTCTCGGCTTCACCGACGGCATCGCGGCGGCCGGCGGCTGGATCGCCGTGCGTGGAAGCTTCGCGGCTCCGGCCTTCGTGCTGTGGTTCGCGCTGACCGTCTGGATCTCGGGCTTCGACCTCATCTACGCTTGCCAGGACGTGGAGATCGATCGGCGCGTGGGCCTCAAGTCCTTCCCCGCGCGCTTCGGCATCGCGGCCGCCCTCCGCGCCGCTCAAGTGTGCCACGTGCTGACGGTCGGCGCCTTTGCCGCCCTCGGCGTGATGACGGGGCTCGGCTGGCTCTACTGGGTCGGCGTGGTCGTGGTGGCGGGGCTACTCATCTACGAGCACTCGCTGGTGTCGCCCGACGACCTTTCACGGCTCGATATCGCCTTCTTCAACGTCAACGGCTATATCGCGCTCATCCTGTTCGCGGCGGTCGTGGGCGGGCGATTCCTATGACGAGCGGCCTCGGCGAAGGGCCGGGCAAGGCGCGCTTCGTGCGCGGCATGTTCACCCGCATCGCGGGGCGCTACGACCTCATGAACGGCCTCATGACCTTCGGCATGCACCATGGCTGGCGCCGGGCCGCGGCGCGCGAGACCATCCCCTCGCCCGAGGGACCGGGCCTCGATCTGGCCACGGGCACGGGCGATCTGGCCTTCGAGCTCTGCGAGATCCATCGGCATCGGCTCATCGTGGGCGCCGACTTCGCCCACGGCATGCTCCAGGTGGCGGAGGCGAAGGGCCGCGAGGTCGAGAGCGCGGGCCGGCTCGCTCTCCTCGAAGCCGATGCCCTCGAGCTGCCCTTCGGCCCGCGTACCTTCGCGTTCGTGACCTCAGCTTTCCTGCTGCGCAACCTGGCCGATTTGAAGCACGGACTGGCCGAGATGCGGCGCGTGCTACGACCAGGGGGCCGCGTGGTGGCTCTCGAGATCACCCAGGCGGACCTTCCGGGCTGGGCGCCCCTCTTCCGTATGTACTTCCATCATGTCGTCCCGAGAGTGGGCGCGCTTATCGGCGGCGACCGCGAGGCTTATACCTATCTGCCGCAATCGGTGGATCGCTTTCTCGGCCCGCCCGCCCTCGCCGCCCTGATGACGGACGTGGGCCTGCGCAGCGTCAAATACCGCCGCCTGGGCTTCGGCACGGTGACCATCCACACCGGAGTCGCTTGAATGCCCCCTCACCCTGCCCTCTCCCCCGATGGGGGAGAGGGATCAAAGGAGAGAAACCCCCAAATGGAGGAGAGCGATCAGACAAGAGAATCCCTCTCCCCTTTGGGGAGAGGGCCGCTGTTCGAGCTGAAGGGCGAAGCCCTGAGGCGAGGGCTGAGTAAACTAGGGGAAAACGAAAGGCCCCGGGGGTAAACACCCGAGGCCTTGAGTGATCAGCGAAAGGTCAGGCGCGACTTACCACTCGGGGCTGGAGTACTCGTCGAAGACCCGGCGCACCACGCGGATCTCCCTGGCGCGGCCGTCCTTGTGCTCGAGGGTAATGATGTCGCCCGGATTGATGTCCGCCAGAGAGTGGGAGCGCCCCTCGTCCGTGACCACCTCGGCCTCGCCGCACGCGAAGTCCGTGCACAGCTCGGCTTCGCTCCGGACCCGCAGGCGACCCGCGGCCGCGTCCACCGCCACCACGCTGTAGCGATTGTGCTTGAGCGAATCGGTCAGGCTCATAGCCATGGGGGCCCCCTTTCGAATCGGTATCATTAGATAGCACTCTGCTCCCCAGGGCCGCAAGCCGTTTCTCATGCTAGGCTTTCCGAAGACTTATGGACCTGACGACGGCGTATGTCTTTGACGCGGCGCACCGCATCGCCGGACACCCGGGCAAGTGCGCGTGGCTCCATGGCCACACGTACAACCTCGAGGTGACGGTCAGCGCTCCGAACCTCAATCCGCTCGGGATGGTCATGGATTTCGACGACCTGCGTGATGTGGTCAAGAAGGCCGTCCTTGATCTCTGGGACCATGCCACTCTCCTGGCCGCCGACGATCCGCTGGGCCCGGCCATCCGCAAGGTGCAGCACCAGGCCCCGGACCGGGTCGTGCTCCTCGAGGGCCAGCCCACCGCCGAGGTGCTCACGCGCGAGGCCTGGACGCGACTCGAGCGCCAGCTGCCCGCAGGCATCACGCTCGAGCGTGTGGCGATTCGCGAGACGCCCAGCTGCGGCAGCGCGATCTCCCGGCCGCTCACGTGAGCAGCCTGGCGCCGGCCGGGCGCGTCGCCGAGGTCTTCTACTCCATCCAGGGCGAGGGCGCGACGGCCGGGCTGCCCGCCGTCTTCGTGCGGCTCCAGGGCTGCTCGGTCGGCTGCGCCTGGTGCGATACCAAGTACTCCTGGGACGCCGCCGCCGGACACGCCGTGGAAGTGGACGCGCTCGTGGGCGAGGCCGCGTCCTTTCCCTGCCGTCGCGCGGTGGTCACCGGTGGCGAGCCGCTCGAATCATCGCTCTTCGTGCCTCTGCTTCGAGGCCTGGGGGCCCGCGGCTTCACCATCGAGGTCGAGACCTCCGGCATCCTGCCGCCGCCGAGGGTCCACCGCGCCATCCAGTGGAATGTCTCGATCAAGCTTGCCGGCTCCGGCGTGGTCGAGTCGCGGCGCATCCAGCCCGAGGCCATCCGCGGCTTTCTCGCCAAAGATGCCTGGTGGAAATTCGTGGTCACGGACGACGCCGATCTCGCCGAGGTGCTCAAGCTGGCCGAGCGCTTCGCCCTGCCGCGGGCCCGCATCCTGCTTCAGCCCGAGGCGGTGCGCCGCGATGAACTCATCGAGCGCTCCCCGTGGGTGGTCGAGGCCTGCAAGCGCCACGGCTTTGGCTTCTCTCCGCGGCTGCACGTGCTGCTCTGGGGCGCGAAGCGAGGGGTGTGATGGCGACCAAGGCCGTGGTCCTCCTCTCGGGTGGGCTCGACTCGGCGACCACCCTCGCCATCGCGCGCGCCGAGGGCTATGAATGCCACGCGCTGTCCTTCGACTATGGCCAGCGCCACGCGTGCGAGCTCGAGTCGGCGAAGAAGGTGGCGGCGGCGCTGGGTGCGGTCCAGCACCTGACGCTCCGTCTCGATCTCCGCGCCATCGGCGGCTCGGCCCTCACGGCCGAGATCGACGTGCCCAAGGGCCGGAGCGAAGAGGCCATGAGCACCGGCATTCCCGTGACCTATGTGCCGGCGCGGAACACGATCTTCCTTTCTCACGCCCTGGCCTGGGCGGAGGTGCTGGGAGCCGAGGATGTCTTCATCGGCGTCAATGCCCTCGACAACTCGGGCTATCCCGATTGCCGGCCGGAGTTCACGGAGGCGTTCGAGAAGCTGGCCAACCTCGCCACCCGGGCCGGCGTCGAAGGCAAGAGCCGATTCCGCGTCCACACGCCGCTCATCGAGCTCAGCAAGGCCCAGATCGTGGCGCGCGCGTATGAGCTGAACGTCGACCTCTCGCTGACCTGGTCCTGCTATGCGCCCGAGCCCGATGGCCGCGCCTGCGGGCTCTGCGACTCCTGCCTGCTCCGCAAGAAGGGCTTTGCCGAAGCGCGCCTTGCCGACCCCGTCCCTTCGGCCCGCTGATTCCCCTGCCGTGAGCGACTGGCGCGCGGCGCTGGACGCCTTCCCGAGAGAGCGAACCTGGCTGCTGCCGGCCCTCCAGGCGGTCCAGCACCATCTCCGCTGGATTCCCTCCGGTGCCCTGGCCGCGGTGGCCGCGCATCTTCGCGTCCCCGCGAGCGAAGTCTACGGGGTGGCCACCCACTATCCGGAGTTCAGGCTGAGCGAGCCGGGAAAGCGCGTAGTACGAGTCTGCACGGGTGTGTCATGCCGGATCAGTGGCGGCCTTGAATGCCTCGAATGGCTCGAACGGCGACTGGGAGCGCACGCACCCGCAACGACTGCCGATGGCACGGTCACGCTCGAGCCCTTCGACTGCGCATTCAACTGCTCGGTGGCCCCCGTCCTTGAAGTCGATCATCAGTACCACGGGCGCATCAGGGTGCAAGACCTGGAGCACGTGCTGAATGCTCCCCCGCCCGGATCCAGCCCTCTCAGGATCGATGGCCCCGCGACGGCTGACCGCTCGTCGTACTTCGAGCTGGTCAGCCATGCCCAGAGCCTCGCCCACCGTGGTCTGACTCTGGTCGTCGGTGTGGGATCGTGCAGCCTCTCGGTGGGAGCGGGGGAGACTCTGCTCGCGCTGAACGCCGAAGTAACTCGACGAGGCCTCCAGGCGCCAGTCGTCCCCGCGGGATGTTCGGGGCTCTGCTGGGCCGCGCCCGCGCTGACGGTCATTCATCCAGACGGGACGAGTCAGCTCCTGCCCCAGGTCACCGCCGACAGGGTGCCCGCCCTCCTCGATGCCGCGCTGGCCAAGCGCGTCGAGCCGCACCCCGGCGTCACCGACTTCCTCCGCCACCAGCGGCGCGAGCTGACCTCGCGATGTGGCGTCGTGAACCCTCATGACATCGCCGACGCGGTACGGCGCGGCTCCTACGCCGCGCTTGCCGAGGCGCTCGCCGGACGGAGCCCCGAGCACATCACCCAGACCGTGAAGGCGGCGGGACTCCGCGGCCGCGGCGGCGCCTACTTCGCGGCGGCGACGAAGTGGGAAGGCGCGCGTCAGGCTCCCGGCTCGCCAAAATACCTCATCGTCAATGCCGAAGAGGGGGAACCGGGCATCTTCAAGGACCGGCACTTGATGGAGGGCGATCCCCACCGGCTCCTCGAAGGCGCGCTCCTCGCCGCCTACGCCTCGGGGGCGACCCGGATCATCCTGTATATCCACGGTGAGGCCCACCTCTCCGCCCAGCGGATTCAGGACGCCGTCGAGTCCGCGCGAGGCTGGGGATTCGTCGGCGCGCGTATTCTGGAGAGCGACTTCTCCGTCGAGGTCGAGATACGGCGCGGAGCCGGCGGCTTCGTCCTGGGCGAAGAGACGGCGCTCATGGAGTCACTCGAAGGCCGCCGAGCCATGCCGCGGCCCAAGCCCCCCTTTCCCACCGAAGCGGGCCTCTTCGGTAAGCCCACCGTTATCAACAATGTCGAGACGCTTTTCGCCGTGCCGCTCATCGCGGCGCGCGGCGAGAAGTGGTGGGCGGGCCTGGGCCGGGGTCATGGCACCAAGTGCTTCGGCCTCTCCGGCCACGTCGCACGGCCAGGCGTGGTCGAGGTGGAAATGGGCAGCACGCTGCGTGATCTCCTCGAGCGCATCGGCGGCGGCGTGCCCCGCGGGCGCGCGCTCAAGGGCGTGGTGGTCGGCGGGCCCTCGGGCACCATCGTGCCCCCGCGCGATCTCGACGAGCCCCTCCTGCCCGGCGGCCGCGTCAATCCGGGCACGGGCGGGCTGGTCGCGCTCGACGAGACCGTCTCCATCCGCGAGGTGATTCGCACCCTGCTCGACTTCAACACGCGCGAATCCTGCGGCAAGTGCACGCCCTGCCGTGAGGGCACAGCCCGGCTTCGCGACATGCTCGACGCCCCGGGCGCCCTCGATCAGGCCGCCATCACCGAGCTTTCCGAGGTCGTGCGCGTCGCCTCGCTGTGCGGTCTCGGGCAGGCCGCGCCTCTATCACTCCTCGCGGCGCTCCGCGATTTCCCCGACATGGCGTAGCCCGAGCTATTCGCGAGACAACGCCCCCCTCACCCTGCCCTCTCCCCCTCCGAGGGAGAGGGCAGGGGGTGAGGGGGGGGGTCCGGATGCGGTACGAGCGCTCTTGAATAGTCCAGCCTAGACGCGCGCGCTCACCTCGAGAGCGCGAGGCGCCGCGCCAATATAGTCGGCGCGGGGCCGGATGAGTCGGTTGTCCGAGTACTGCTCGAGCGCATGCGCGCACCACCCCGCCACGCGTCCCACGGCGAAGATGGACGTGCAGAGATCCGGCGGGATGCCGAGGGCGTCGTACACGACGGCCGAGAAGAAATCCACGTTGACGGGCAGCGTGGTCCGCGCCCGCATGGCGTCGTAGAGGCGCTCGGCGACCTCGAAGAGGCGCCCCCGCCCCGTCGCCTCGGCCATGCTCTTGGCCATGCCCCGGAGGACACGGGCGCGGGCGTCGTCGACCTTGTAGACGCGGTGCCCGAAGCCGGGCATGCGCGCCTTGGGATTGGCCCGCTCGTGCTTGGAAAGACCCGCCCGGGCGCCGATGCGACTCTCGACGAACGCCTCGGCCCGGGCAGGGTCCTCGATCTCGCGCAGCATGGTCAGGACGTCTTCATTGGCGCCGCCGTGGCGCGGTCCCTTGAGGGTGGCGATGGCCGACACCACCGCGGCGTGAAGATCCGCCATGGTCGCCACGGCCACGCGCGCCGCGAAGGTGGAGGCGTTGAACTCGTGGTCCGCGTGGAGCGTCAGGACGACGTCGAGGACACGCGCAACATCGGGAGACGGCTCCCGCCCTTCGAGCAGGTAGTAGAAGTAGGCCGCGTGCGAGCCGCCTCGCCGGGAGGGCACGGGCTCGCGCTTGGTCCGGATGCGCTGCCAGGCCGCCACGGTCTCCGGCACCAGCACCATGAGGCGCCGCGCTTTCCGGAGGTTCGCGTCGGGCTCACTCGAGCCGACGTCCGGGTCGCTGGTCGCGGCCAGGGAGACCGCCGTGCGCAGGGCATCGAGCGGGTGGCAGTCCGGAGGCAGCGATCGAAGGAGCGCCAGCACGTCGGAGCCGAGCCCGCGAGCCTGCTCCAGTCCGGTCGCAAATTCCGCCCTCTGTGAATCGGTGGGCAGCTCGCCGAACCAGAGGAGATAAGTCACATCGTCGAAGCTGACTCCCCCGGCCAGATCGCCGATCTCATAGCCGCGGTAGTAGAGCCGCCCCGCCTCCCCGTCCACGCGGCATATGGCCGAACGCGCGGCAACCACGTCCTCGAGACCCGCTTTCCACGTCGTGTCCATGTCTGTCCTCCTTGCTCTCCGGCGTTCAGGAACACTTTGCTTGCCTAGGCAGCATTATACTTGATTTATGTTGATTCAACTGGACAATGCTAGATCAAGCCCGTTTGGGGCTGATAGGATGGCGTGATGGTCCTTCTGGACGGCGAGCAATACCTGACGGGTGAGGAGGCGGCATCCCTCCTCGGCATCAAGCGCGAGACTCTCTACGCCTATGTCAGCCGGGGCTTCCTGAAAAGCTATCGCCAGGGCATCAAGCGCCAGCGGCTCTACCGGCGAGCGGAAGTCGAGGACCTGCTCAGGCTGTCCGCGTCTACCGGAGACCGCGCCGAGCGGGCGCCCATCGGCGTATCCCCTGAGGACATTCCTCTCGCGGAGTCCTGGATCAGGGACTGACGCGGCCTGACCCGGGGCGCGAGGTATGATAGGGCGCACTCGGGATTGATGGGATCCCCATGAGCCTCCGCCTCACTATCGACGGCACATCGATCGAAGTCCCCACCGGCGCCACGGTGCTGGATGCCGTGAATCGGCTGGGATTGGCATTGCCCCAGCTCTGCAAGGACCCGGATCGGCCGCCCCTGGGCGCCTGCCGAACTTGCCTCGTCCACGTCGAAGGCCAGCGAGGCCTGCCCGCCGCCTGCCACCTGCCTGCGCGCGACGGGATGATCGTCGAGACCCGGCACCCCGAGGCCGTCAAGACGCGTCGGGCCGTGCTCGATCTGACCTGGTCCATGCTCACGCCCTTGCCTGATCGCGACGGCTTCGGTCAGCTCGGGGAGGCGGCCTCACGGCACGCGCTCGCCCGGCCGAGTGTGGCTGCGCATCATCACTTCGCCGTCGACGACTCCAAGAGCTTCTTCGTCCTGGATCGCGAGGCCTGCATTCTCTGCGGCCGCTGCACCACGGCCTGCGCGGAGGTCCAGCACATCGGTGCCATCTCCCTCATCGGCCGCGGGCACGATGCGCGCGTGGGCGTGGCCGGCGACGGTCTCATGTCGTCCTCCATCTGCACCTCGTGCGGACAGTGCGTGGCCACTTGCCCGACGGGCGCGCTGCGCCCCAAGGAAAAGCCCGCGGCCATCGCGCGACAGATCGAGACCACCTGCCCCTATTGCGGAGTGGGATGCGGCATCAAGCTCAACGTGCGTGAGGACGGCAAGCTGGCCGTGATGGCCGAGGACGTCCCCGAGAACCGCTCGAGCCTCGGGACGCTCTGCGTGAAGGGCCGCTTCGGCACGGGCTTCGTCCACTCGCGCGACCGCATCACCGCGCCCATGGTCAAGCGCGACGGCGCGTGGCGCGACGTCAGCTGGGACGAGGCCCTCGAAGCCGCTGCCGATGGCCTGGCCCGCAATCGCGAGCGCTTCGGGGCCTTCGCCTCGGCCAAGGCCACCAACGAGGACGGCTACATCATCCAGAAGCTCGCGCGCGTGGTCATGGGCACCAACAACGTGGATCACTGCACGCGGCTCTGCCACTCGCCGTCCGTCGAGGCCATGTTGACCTCGATGGGCTCCGGGGCAACGTCCAACTCGTATCAGGACTACGAGGAGGCGGGCTGTCTCATGGTGGTGGGTGCCGATGCCTCGGCCAATCACCCGGTCATCGCCATCCGGCTCCGCAAGGCCGTGAGCCGCGGCGCGCGGCTCATCGTGATCAATCCCAAGCGCATCGAGCTCTGTGACCAGGCCGATCTCTGGCTGCAGGAGCGCCCCGGCACAGACGTGGCCCTCTTCAACGCCATGGCCAAGCTCATCCTCGACGAGGGGCTGGCCCGGCTCGATTTCATCCACTCGCGCACCGAGGGCTTCGAGGCCTGGGTGGCCTCGCTCGCGCCCTATACCCTCGAGTACGCGGAGCAGATCACCGGCTTGCCGCGAGACGACATCGCGCAGGCGGCGCGCTGGTATGCGCAGCCGGCCTTCTCGGGCTCCTGCCTGATCTGGGGCATGGGGATCACCCAGCACGTCAACGGCACCGCGAACGCGCATGCCCTGCTCAATCTCGCGCTGGCCGCGGGACAGATGGGCTTCGCGGGCTCCGGCATCTCGCCGCTGCGCGGCCAGAACAACGTCCAGGGCTGCGGCGATGCCGGCGCGGTGCCGACCAATCTCCCGGGCTACGCGGACTACTCGCCCGCGAGCCTGTCGCGCTTCGAGCGCGTCTGGGGTGTGCGGCCGCCGGGCAAGACCGGCCTCGTCGTCACCGAGATGACCGAGGGCTGCCTCGACGGCACCATCCGCGCCATGTACGTCGTCGGCGAGAACCCCATGCTGGCCGAGCCCGATCTCCACCATACCGACAAGGCGCTGCGCCAGCTCGATTGCCTGGTGGTCCAGGATCTGTTCATGCACGAGACGGCCGAGCTCGCTCACGTCTTCCTGCCCGCCGCGGCGTTTGCCGAGAAGGAAGGCACCTTCACCAATTCCGAGCGCCGGGTGCAGCGGGTGCGCAAGGCCCTGGACCCGCCCGGCCAGGCGAGACCCGACTGGTGGATCAGCTGCGAGCTCGCCAAGCGCGTGGCCCGAAGGCTTGGCGTCCCCGCCTCCGGCTTCGACTTCACGCACCCCTCGGAGATCTTCGACGAGATGGCGAAGCTCTGGCCAGCCATCGCCGGCCTCAGCCATGCTCGGCTCGAGTCAGGCGGGATCCAGTGGCCGTGCCCCAGCCCGGATCACCCCGGGACTCGCTTCCTCTACGCCGAGGACTTCCCGACGGGCCGCGCCCGCTTCGTGCCGGTGAGCCAGGGTGAGACGGCGGCCGAGCTGCCCGATCCCGACTATCCGTTCGTGCTGAACACGGGACGGCTCCTCTACCACTGGCATGGCGGCACCCTGACACGACGAGTGCAAGGGCTGCTCGAGCTCGCCCCGCGCCTGGAGATCGCCGTCAATCCGGTGGACGCCCGGCGGCTCGGCATGAGCGAAGGCGGCGCGCTGCGCGTGGTCTCCAGGCGGGGCGAGCTTCAAGGCTTCGCGCACGTCACGGACGCGGTGCGGCCCGGCGCGATCTTCGTCCCCTTCGTCAAGCTCGCCGACTCCGCGGCAAACTTCCTCACCAACTCCGCTCACGACCCCTCATCGAAGATCCCCGAATACAAGGTCTGTGCCGTCCGGCTGGAGAAGGTCTAGTCCACCGCGCTTCCGCGCCGCGCTCGAGTGCCACGAGTCTGTCTCAGTAATCTTCACGCCCTCACGGGCAGGAATGTTCCATTTCGAGCGCCGGCTTCGCCGGCGCAATCCTCAGATTGCTCGCCTCGGACGGCGGGGCTTCCTCATACGGCTCGCCTCGCACGCGGGGGCCCCAGCCCCCGGCCGTGCTGCGGCTCGTACTGCGCCCGCGACGTCCTCCGGCTCGCACTGCGTCGGAGGGAGGCTTCGGAAGGGGGGCGGAGCCCCCCTCCGAGTTCTCTAGTCGGGCAGGCCCCGCAGGAAGTCGTCGAGGATGCGGGTGAAGGCCTCGGGAGCGTCGAGCACCAGGTGGTGATAGGCGCCGGGGATGGTCACGAGCTTGGCGTTGGGGATGCTCGTGACCATCCGGTCGGCCATCTCGGCCGGCATGATGGGCGAGAGCCCGCCCCGCACGAGGAGGGTGGGCGCCTGGATTCTGGGCAGTAGGGCCCAGCCGTCCACCGGCCGCCGCGCGCCATTGGCATCGGGATCGAACCGGTAGAGGAATCGCCCCTCGCGCTCGGCAATGCCCTGGCGGCCCAGATGCGCCAGGAGCTCGGGCGTGGCTCTCGTCTCGGCGGGCAGCAGCCGGAAGCTCGCGAGGGCCCCCGCCAGCGTCTCGTGCCTCCGGGGGCCGCGATGCCCGCGGCGGTGCATGGCCTCGAGACGCTCCGCGGGGAGCGAGGGCCGGCTGTCCACCACGCATAGTCCCCGCACGCGCTCCGGATACCAGGCCGAGAAGCCCATGGCATTGTGGCCGCCCATGGAATGGCCGACCACGACCATCTGCCTCCAGCCCATCGCATCCATCACTCCGCCCAGATCCAAGGCGAATTCCTCCGTTCCGTACCGGCCGTCGGGCGCCCAGCCGCTCTCCCCGTGGCCCCGCTGGTCGAGGGAGATGACGTGAAACCTGTCAACGAAGGCCGGGACCACCGCGTCGAACCAGTGGGCATGGGCTGAGCCGCCATGGAGGAAGCAGAGGGACGGCCGACCCGGCTGCCCCCACTCCAGAGCGTGCAGGGAGATGCCGTTAACCATGAATGAGCGCTGCACCGCCGCGTCACAGATGTAGCCAAGTCGAGAGGTCATGGCGGGCATTGTAGCGCGGACACAGAAAAAGCTTGGGGCGGATCGGCTTCGCCCTATAGATTCGGAGATGCGAATGGATCTCCTCCCGGTGCCGAGCGAGCGTAGACCGCGTCCCCTCCTCTATGGAGCGCTCGTCGTAGGCACGCTCGCCGTGGTCGCCGTCACGGGCTGGCTCCTTCTCTCATCCCCCCTGCTCCTCAAGCGTCAGGTCGAGGCCGAGACCACCCAGCCCACCGAATCGATGGCCCCGCCCGTCGCCCACGCGCCGGGACGGCCCGCGAAGCTCGCCCTCGTACCGCCTTCGGACTCCCCCACGCGGCCCGCGCGGGGTCAGGTGCGCGATGCAGAGACGGGCGGTCCGCTGCGTGGCGTCTCCGTCTGGACAGGAGACACGGAGATCCTCACCGACGAGAACGGGCGCTTCGCGACCGAGCCCGTCAAGCCGGGCACGGCCGTGCTCATCAAGACCCCGGGCTATGGGCTCCGCCGTCTCACCGCCGGCGAGGGAGAGATGACGGTCACCCTCGCTCCCAAGGCGGTCCGCGCCGCCTATCTCACCTACTACGGCATCGGGGACAAGGGCATCCGCGAGCGGGTCCTCGAGCTGGTGGCGCGCACCGAGCTCAATGCCGTCGTCATCGACATCAAGGGCGATCGGGGGCTCATCCCGTACCGAACCGAGGTGCCCCTCGCCCTCGAGGCGGGCGCGCAGGGCCCTGTCATCATCAAGGACTTCGACGGCATGATCGCGGGGCTCAAGTCGCGCGGCATCTATACGATCGCCCGGATCGTCACCTTCAAGGACACCGTCCTCGCCCATCACCGGCCCGACCTGGCCATCATCGACACGCGGACGGGTAAGCCCTGGATCGACAACGAGAAGCTCGCCTGGGTAGATCCCTTCCGTGAAGAGGTGTGGGACTACGCCATCGCGGTGGCCAAGGAAGCGGCCGCCAAGGGCTTCGACGAGGTGCAGTTCGACTACGTCCGCTTCCCCACCGACGGCAAGCTCTCGGCGGCCAAGTACTCTCAAGCGAACAATTCGCAGACGCGGCTGCCGGCTATCGCGGGCTTCCTGGCCAGGGCCCGTCGCGAGCTGGCCCCCCTGGGTGTCTTCGTCGCCGCGGACGTCTTCGGCTATACGGCCTTCAACGAGAATGACACCGATATCGGCCAGCGCGTCGAGGAGCTGTCGGCGCATCTCGACTATATCTGCCCCATGGTCTATCCCTCGGGCTACCACCGTGGGATCCCGGGCGTGCGCAACCCGGTGGCCCAGCCGTATGAGATCGTCAAGGAAAGTGTGCGGCTGACGCGCAAGCGTTCCGCGCCCGCGCCGACGGTGGTGCGACCGTGGCTGCAGGACTTCAAGGACTACGCCTTCGACAAGCGCATCTTCGGCGTGGCCGAGATCAAGGCCCAGCTCCGGGGAGCCAAGGACGGCGGGGCCGTCGGCTACATGCTGTGGAACCCGAAGAACGACTACACCGGCTCGGCCCTGCCGCCCAAGGCGACGTCGACCGCGAGGGCCACGCCGAACCCGTGATCCGCTCTCTCCGCGCCTGCCTGCTCGCCTGCGCCCTGGTCTTGCCGGCCGGCGCCGCGGCCGGCGAGCTTCCGCCGAATGAGCTCGGCCGCGTGATGATCCTCGAGTACCACAAGATCGACCAGCCCGAAGAGCGCTGGACTCGCACGCCGGACAATTTCCGTCGCGACCTCGAGCGCCTCTGGGAGCGGGGCTACCGGCTCGTGGCCCTCAATGACTTCCTCGATGGCAAGATCGGTGTCCCGCGCGGCACCACGCCGGTCATCCTCACCTTCGATGACTCCTCCCCGGGCCAGTTCAAGCTCATCGAGAGGAACGGGGAATGGGGCGTGGATCCCGACTGCGCGGTGGGCATCCTCGAGGCCTTCGAGCGGCGCCACCCGGAGTTCGGCCACGCGGCGACCTTCTTCGTCTTGCCCGGCGCCGATCCGCCGAACCGTCTCTTCAATCAGAAGGAGCTGGCCAGCCGCAAGCTCCAGTACCTGGCCAGCCGCGGCTACGAGATCGGCAATCACACGCTCTGGCACGCCAATCTCGCCAAGTATTCCGAGCGCGTGGTGCGTCAGCAGATCGCCACGGCCCAGGAGTGGATACAGCGGCACGTCCCCACCTATCGCATCCGGACGCTGGCCCTGCCCATGGGCGCCTATCCGTCGGACATTCGCTGGAGCATCGAGGGAGCGGAGGGTCAGAACAGCTACCGCCACGACGCCATCCTCATGGTGGCGGGAGGCGCGGCGCCGTCGCCCTACGCGCGGGCCTTCGATCCCTATCGCCTGCCGCGGATCCAGGCCCTCGAGACCGAGCTCGGCCGCTGGCTCGCCCACTTCGAACGCAATCCTCAGGAACGCTATGTCAGTGACGGCGACCCGGGGCTCATCACCGTCCCGGCGGGGAGCCTGGACAAGGTGCGGCGCTCTCCCGGAGCGAAGGTCGTGGAGCGCCCGTAGGCGAGAGGACTACTTGTAGATGAGATACGACGCGCGCCGCTGGAGAAAGCTGGCCCGATCCGCTTCCGCCCACTTCTGCAGGCGCGCCAGGGAATCCCCCCGCAGGAAGCTCCACATGGTCGATCGGTTCACGAGAAGGTTCTGGATGGCGGCCGGCCGGAACTGGGCCGGATAGCGATCGAGGAGGAGCCGGCCCAGGGCCAGACCTACTGATACCGGCCGGATCGCCTCGCGGTCCGTCACCACGAGACGGACGCCGCCCACCATCTGCCCGGCATAGACACTGGCCGAGGGCTGGAAATTCACCGGCTGGAAGAGCACGCCGGCCAGCCCGAGGGAGTTGAGGGCATCGGCCAGCCCGGCCGGATTGCTGATCCACGGCGCGCCCACCACTTCGAAGGGCGTATCCGTGCCCCGCCCCACCGAGAGATTGGTCGCTTCGAGAAGGCCCACCCCCGAATAGAGCAGCGCCTCGAGCGGCGAACGGATATTGGGCGACGGATTGACCCACGGCAGTCCCGTCTGGTCGAACCACATGGAGCGCTCCCAGCCCTCCATCTCGACGACGGTCAGCTTCACGGGGATCTTGCGCTCGGCGGCCACCATCTTCGCGAACTCGCCCATGGTCAGGCCCGTCCGCACGGGAATGGTGTGGGGCGCCGTGAAGGAGCGCAGGTCGGCATCCATCAGCGGGCCTTCCACGATCCGCCCCGTCAAGGGATTGGGCCGATCGAGCACCATGACCTCGACGCCTCTGCGCGCCGCCTCCTCCATGATGTAGACCAGCGTCGTGAGATAGGTGTAGAAGCGCACGCCCACGTCCTGGATGTCGAAGACGATGACGTCGAGATCGCGGAGCATGGCCGGCGTGGGGCGGCGGTCGCTGCCGTAGAGGCTCCACACCGTCAACCCCGTGGTCGCATGCACGCTATTGGGCACCGTGGCATCCAGCGTGCCGTCCAGCCCGTGCTCGGGGGAAAAGAGCGCGCGCAGCTTGAAGACGCCGGCGGTCGCCATCAAGTCGACGCCACGCCGCCCCTGAGCATCCACGCCGGTCTGGTTGGTGGCGAGCCCCACGGACTTGCCAGCCAGCGGCCCCCAGCCCCCCGCCGCGAGTCGGTCCAGCCCGGTGCGCGTGTGCCCGGTCGGCGCCTCTCCCGTGGCCGCCTGGCCGGGCACGGGCGCGTCGAGGGCTGTGGTCACGGGCTCCCCATCCGGCACGAAGAGCTTGGCGCCGACCACGGCGTGGACACGGCGACGGAGCTCGATGGCTGAGCCCTTACCGGTCGGGTGCACCCGGTTCGAGAGAATGATCACGTAGGTCTTGCTTGGTGGATCCATCCAGATGGACGTGCCCGTAAACCCCGTGTGGCCGACCGAGCCCGTCGGGAAGAACGAGCCCAGGGGACGCGAGAAGCCCGAGGCCATGTCCCAGCCGAGGGCGCGCGTGGCTTCGCCCGCGGCGTTGGGGGCGAACATGGCCTGGACGGATGCGGCGGAAAGGACATGGCGTCCGGCCAGGGTGCCGCCATGGAGAAGCATGCGGCAGAAACGGCCGAGGTCGTCCACCGTGGAGAAGGCGCCCGCATGCCCGGCCACACCTTTGAGCAGGCGAGCGTTCGGATCGTGGACGACGCCGCGGAGCATGGTGCCATTGACCTGCTCGGTGGGCGCGATGCGCGGGCGCCAGGCCGCGGGCGGATCGAACGTGGTATCACGCATGCCGAGCGGCTGGAAGATGCGCTCGCGCGCGAAGCGATCGAGGGGCTTACCGCTCACGCGCCGGACGAGCTCGCCCAGCACGATGAAGCCGGTGTCGCTGTAGCGGAACGGCGTGGTGGGCGAGGGTTCCCAGGCCGTGGCGGCCAGGGCCGCCGCGACCTCGGGGAAACCCTTGGCCACGACATCGCCCGGCGGCACGTCGGGGAACCCGGCCGTGTGCGTGAGCACGCGACGCACGGTGAGCCAGGCGTAGCGGGGCCCCTTGAACTCTTTCAGGTAACGTCCGAGAGGGGCATCGAGATCGACCTTGCCCGCGTCCACGAGCGCCAGGACGGCGGGCGCGGTCACCACGGGCTTGGTCAGGGAAGCGATGTCGAAGATCGTGTCGGGCGTCATGGGCTCGGCGGCGGGGACGAGTGCGCGCGAGCCAAGGGCCTTGCGGTAGAGCACGCGATCGCCCTGGCCGATGAGGATGACGACGCCCGGGGCGTCACCGGCGGCAATCGTGTCACGTACGGCCCGATCGAGATCGGACCAGTCGAGGCTCTGAGGAGTCGCCACCGACGGCCAGAAGAGTACGACGAGCAAAGATACGCCGGCGCGGCGCCACATGGACACTATGATAACGGCCCCGGCGTGGCGTCCGAGGAGAAAATCGGACGGCCGCGTGCTACGATTCGTCCCTGATGCAACGCATATTCGTCACCGGCGCCACCGGCTTCGTGGGCCACGCGGTGGTACGCGCGCTCCTCCAGCACGGCTTTCTTGTTCGCTGCCTCGTCCGCCGAGGCTCGGAGTCTGAGCTGCGCGGATTCGAATCCATCGATCGGGTACCCGGGGACGTGCTCAAGCCCGAGGGTCTCGTCCACGCCGTGGAAGGATGCGCGGCCGTCATCCACCTCGTGGGCATCATCCGCGAGCACCGGGCGCGCGGGATCACCTTCGAGCGCCTCCATCCTCTGGCCACCGCCAACATGCTGGGCGTCGCCCACGAGGCCGGCGTCAAGCGCTACGTGCACATGAGCGCGCTCGGGACCCGGTCCGACGCCCGCTCACGCTATCACCAGACAAAGTGGGAGGCCGAGGAGGTCGTGCGCGCCAGCGCGCTCGAGTGGACCATGTTCCGCCCGTCGCTCATCTACGGCGCGGGCGATGAGTTCGTCTCGATGCTGGCGCGGCTCGTGCGGCGGGCCCCGGTGGTGCCCGTACTGGGCAGCGGGGAGACACGTTTTCAGCCGGTCGCCGTCGAGCATGTCGCCGAGGGTTTTGTCCGGGCCCTCCGGACTCCGGCATCCGTGGGCCAGGTCTACGAGGTGGCGGGGCCCCAGGCCTATCGATTCCTCGACATTCTCGATCTGGTCGGCGCCGCCGTGGGCCGCCGGCGGGTGCGCAAAGTCCACGTGCCGCTGGGGCTGGTGAGGGCGGCCACCCATACCCTCGGCTGGCTCCCATTCTTTCCCGTGACGACCGATCAGCTCATCATGCTCGACGAGGACAATGTCACGGAGCCCATGCGCTTCTACACCGATTTCGGCATTGCCCCCGAATCATTCGTGGTCGGGCTCTCGCGCATGTTTCCCCCGGCGTGAATGGACAATCCCTTTCACACCAAGGGGCTTCGCCACGGGTCGAATGATCCGCGCGGCCTCCTCGAGCGCATCGACGCGCAGCTCGGTGAACGCATCGAGGAAGCCGTCGAGATGGCGGCCCTGGAGCTGCTGGTCGAGCTGCGCAAGCGGCATCATCGGCCGGCGCCCGCCAGCGACAGTCAGGCCGACCGCGATGAGTTCCACGCTTTGACGGGAGACCTGCTCGGCTATCTCCGCGAGGCCTTCGCCACGGAAGTGACCGCCGAGCGCCGCGCCGCCCTGGCGGAGGCGGAGACCTCAGGAAGCGGCGAGCGCGAGCGCGCCCTGCGGGATCAGACCTTCCTCGCCAAACAGCTGCCCGACTACTGGCAGCGCTTCGAGGTCCATCGCGCGGCTCACGCGGAGGCGCGCCTCTCGGCGCCCCCACCACAGCCAGGCTTCCTCAAGCGACTGTTCGGAAGCTAGGCAGCCCGCAAAGTCCCCGACGGCGTTTCGTCCAGCTCGAGCTGAGCGAGAGCCCAGAGATCCTCGCAGGCGCCGAGGGCGCCCTGCCATTCCTCATAGTGGGCGAGCAATGTCCGACGGGCGGCCGTCAGCCTCGCCTCGGCCGCGTCTAATCGCTCGCGCACTTCCGGCAAGTGCCGGGCGGATGCCGTCGCCACACCCGTCCGGGTCGAGGCCCCTAGCCTGTCCAGCAGGCGATTCATCTCGTCTTGGAGCAAACGGTCTAGCGGATTCATGTCATGTCCTCCGTCCCCGATCCCATTTTAGGACGGGCTCCTATACTAAACATCTGAGGAGTATCCTGTCAAGCTCTCGATGCCGCCGCGGAGCATCCTCAAAGCTGTCCCCGGGGTCACTGGGCACTTGACAGACCCAACAGCTGTTGTATGCTGCAACACATGTTGCAGCCATGGTTGCTTCTCCTCCTGAGCCTGCCACCCCAGCCCTCGAGCCTCCGCGTGCGCACCTGGCGCAAGCTTCGCGCCCTCGGGGCCGTCGCCCTCAAGAGCGGCGCGTACCTCCTGCCCTTCTCGCCGGATCGCTACGAGCAGTTTCAGTGGCTCGCGCAGGAGGTTCAAAAGGACAGGGGCGAGGCGACCCTTCTCAAGGTGGACCGAGTAGAGAACGTGAAGGAGGCCGATGTGATCCGCCTCTTCCAGGAAGCGAGAAATGCCGAGTATGCCGCGCTCACCGACCGGTACCGCAAGCTCAGCTCGGCCAAGCGGCCCCGCGCGGCCGAGGACCTGGCGCGGCTCGCCCGCGAGATGGACAGGCTGGGCGAGATCGACTTCTTCGAGGCGCCCGGGCGACAGCAGACCCTCCGAGCCCGCGAGGCGGCCGAGCGCCGTCTGGCCGGACCCGTCAAGCCGGGCCCTCGCCCCGCCGGACGGCTCGACGTCGAGGCGCTGAAGAATCGGCGCTGGGCGACCCGCCCGCGGCCGCACGTGGATCGGATAGCCTCGGCCTGGCTCATCAAGCGCTTTCTCGATCCGGCCGCGGAGTTCGTCTTCGCGGCGCCCGACGAGCTGCCGGCCGATGCCATTCCCTTCGACATGGCGGGGGTCGAGCTCGGCCACCACGGCGATCACTGCACCTTCGAGACCCTCCTGCACCGTTCGGGGCTACGGGACCGCCGCCTCTTCGCGATCGCGGAGATCGTCCACGAGGCCGATCTCCGCGACGGCAAGTTCCAGCGCGACGAAGCGCGCGGCCTCGATCTCGTGCTGCGCGGGCTCCTGGCCGCCATCAAGGACGACCAGGAGGCGCTGGCCCAGGGACTGGTCTTGTTCGATGGCCTCTATTCGACGATTGGAGAACGCCGATGACCGAGACGCGAACCACCTGGGCCTTTGTGGGCAACTTCCTCGATCTGGGCAGTCTCGACTCTGGCGGGCTCACGGCGCTCATGGTGACGGGCCTCGTGCTCCTCGCCGCGGGAATCGTGGCTGCTCAGCCGGCCGGGAGCTGGCTCTTCGGGGCAACGGGACGGGGCACGGCTCAGTGGACTGAAGCGGGGGCGGCCCTGACGTATCGAGGCGGCGCGGCGTATGGCTGGGCCGTGCTTCCCGCCACCTCCCTCCGGGACGGATTCGTGCAGGTTCGTTTCAAGCCGGTCGCCGGCCGAGAGGACCAGGCGGGAGGCGTGGTGTGGCGCTGGCGCGATGCCGACAACTACTCCGTCGCTCGCGCCAATGCCCTGGAAGACAACGTGGTCGCCTACAAGGTCGTGGGCGGGCGCCGCACCGCCCTCGCCCCCGGGGGGACGCCGGCCGGCACGTACGGCGTCAAGACCAAGGTGGCGAGCGGCGCCTGGCACACGCTGCGCGCCGACTTCTCCGGCTCCGAGTTCACGGTGACCTTCGATGGCCAGCGGCTCTTCGCCGTTCGAGATGACACTTTCGCGGAGGCGGGCAAGGTCGGCGTCTGGTCCAAGGCCGACAGCGTGACAGGGTTCGAACGCCCTCAACATGGAGAGAAATCATGAGCGATCATCCCCACATCCTGTTCGTCTGTCTTCACGGCGCGGCCAAGAGCGTGCTGGCCGCGGCCGACTGCGAGCGCCTCGCCGCCTCGCGAGGGCTCCGCGTGACCGCCGACTTCGCGGGCACGGAGCCCGATGCCGACATTGCCCCCAAGGTCGCCGCCGCGCTTGCCGTCGACGGCGTCGACCTCGGCGGCAAGAAACCGCGTCTGGTCACGCGCGAGGATGTCGCCCGCGCGGACCGCGTGGTGGCCTTTGGCTGCGACCTCGGCGCCGCCCTCCCCGCCGGCGTCGCCATCGATCAGTGGGCGGATGTGCCCGCGGTGAGTGACGGCCTGCCCGCCGCCCGGGCCGCGATCCACGCGCATCTCGAGCGGCTGCTCGAGGAATGGGGGCGGCCACGAAGGGGGTGACCCGCGCCGAGGCCCGCGTGGACCGCATCGCCTGTTCCTGGCTCATCAAGCGCTTCATCGACCGAGACGCGGAATTCCCCTATGGCCAGGGTCGGCTCCCGCGTGGGGCATAACGCGCGACTTGTCTTCATCGCCAAGTCCGCCCGGACCTTCTGCTATGGGGCCCTAGGCATCCTCCTGCCCGTCTACCTGACCGAGCTGGGCTTCGACGCCAGGCAGCTCGGCATCGCGGTCACCCTCACCCTGCTCGCCAGCACGGCCATGACCTTCACGGTGCGCTGGCCGGCCGAGCGCTGGGGGCCGCGCGCCACCCTCATGGCCCAGTCCGCGCTCATCGTGGGGTCGGCCATCGTCTTTCTGCTCACGCGGCAGCCCTGGGTGGTGGTAGCGGCGGCCATGGCCGGGAACGTCGCCGTGAGCACGGGCGAGACCGGGCCTTTCCTCTCGCTCGAGCAGGTCATCGTCACTCGGGACGCGGCTCGCGAGCGCCTCAACACCACGCTGAGCTATTACAACCTGACGGGCTATGCGGCGGCCGGCCTGGGAGCCGCCGCCGTCACGCAGCTCGGGGCGTCGCACCGGCCGCTCTTTGCCTTGTTCCTCCTGAGCGGACTCACCCAGCTTGTGGCCTATGGGCTCATGCGGCGTGAGCCCTCACGCCACGCCGCCACCCGGCAGGCCGCGGGAACGCCCTCGCGCCCCCTCGTCCGGCGCCTGGCCGTCATCTTCGCCCTCGACTCCTTCGCGGGCGGCTTCGTCGTCCAGAGCCTCCTCGCCTACTGGTTCTACACACGCTTCGGCCTCGGGCTCGATGCCCTCGGCTGGATCTTCTTCGGCGTGCAGATCCTCTCCGGATTGTCGCTGCTGCTGGCCGCCCGCGTGGCGCCGAAGCTCGGGCTGGTGAACACCATGGTCTTCTCTCACCTGATCTCGAACGTGTTCCTCATCGGCGTGGCCCTCTCTCCCGTGGCCTGGCTCGCCGTCACCTTCCTGCTCGCCCGTCACCTCCTCTCTCAGATGGACGTGCCGACGCGCCAGACCTTTCTCATGCTGGCCGTGCGCGACCATGAGCGTGAGCATGCGGCGTCCATCACCAATATGAGTCGGACGCTGGCGCAGTCGGTGAGCCCCGCCCTCACGGGGCTCGTGATGCAGGGCGTCTGGCTGACCGCGCCTTTCTTCCTCGGCGGAGGTCTCAAGATCGTCTACGATCTCTGGCTCTACGCCACCATCCGCCACGTGAAGACCTCGTAGGGCGCTTCTCGGTACCGCGGCGCCGTAACCCCGGGGCGCGCATAGTATGATCGATAGACATGAAAGCCATGATCGCGACGCAGTGGGGTGAGCCATCCGAGATGCAGTACGCCGAGGTCCCGGACCCGATGCCGGGCCCCGGCCAGGTATTGATCGACGTCAAGGCCATCGGCTGCAACTTCCCCGACATCCTGATCGTCCAGGGCAAGTATCAGATGAAGCCTCCCCTGCCCTTCAGCCCGGGGCACGAGGTCGCCGGCATCGTCCTCGCCGTGGGCGCGGGGGTGACGCGAGTCCATCCAGGTCAGCGGGTCTTCGCCATGATCGATCTGGGCGCGTACGCTGAGCGCGCCGTCTCGGACGACGCGCGGGTCTTCGCCATCCCCGACGGGATGACCTTCGAGGAAGCTGCGGCGTTCGCCCTCGTGAACCAGACGTCGTATTCCGCCCTCGTTCACCGAGCCCAGGTGCAATCCGGTGAATGGCTGCTCGTCCACGCCGCGGCGGGCGGGGTCGGGCTCGCCGCCGTCCAGATCGGCAAGGCGCTCGGGGCGCGCGTAATTGCCACGGCGAGCACGGTCGCCAAGCTCGAGATCGCGAGGCAGTCCGGCGCCGACCTCCTCATCAACTACCAGAGCGAGGATTGGGTCGAGCGGGTGAAGCACGTGACGGACGGGCACGGCGCCGACGTGATCTACGACCCCGTGGGCGGGGACGTCTTCGATGGCTCGAGCAAGTGCATCGCCTTCGAGGGCCGGCTGCTCGTGGTGGGCTTTGCGGGCGGCCGCATCCCGTCCATCGCCGCCAACCGCATTCTCCTCAAGAACATGTCGGTGGTCGGCGTGCACTGGGGCATGTACCAGGGCCTCGGATCGCCGCGGGTCGACGAGTGGATGAGCGCGCTGTTCGCGATGTACGGGAAGGGACAGGTCTGGCCCGTCATCTACAAGACGTATCGTCTCGCCGAGGCGGCCACGGCCCTCCAGGCTATCGCCTCGCGGGCGAGCTACGGCAAGGTCGTGTTGATTCCCTGACGGGGAAGGTAGAGAGACCACTCCCTCTCCCCCGTCGAGGGGGAGAGGGCTGCCGCGCCCTACTTGCCGGTGACGGCCTTGACGGCTTCCTGGGTGACCGCGACCATCCGGTCGAGCTGCTCCTCGGTGATGACGAGGGCCGGCGAGTAGAAGATATTCTCCATACGCGCCCGGGTGATCACGCCGCGCTTGCTCATCTCCTGCATGATCCGCGCCCCGATCTTCTTGTCCGCGTCGAACGGCTTCTTGGTCGCCTTGTCCTCGACGAGCTCGACGGCGGCGATCAGGCCCTTGCCCGAACGGATATCACCCACGTTCGGGTGACCATCGAAGGCCGCGTGCAGCGCCTTGTGCAGGCGCGTGCCCAGGGTGGCCGAGCGCTCCCACAGCCGCTCGCGCTCCATGATCTCGACGTTCTTCAGGCCCACCGCGCAGCAGGTGGGATGCCCGGAATACGTGTACGCGTGCATCCACTTGTCTTCGGGCTTGACGGAGTCCATGGCCTCCTTGATGTCCCTGGAGACCATGATGCCGCCCAGGGGCAGATAGCCCGAGGACACGCCCTTGGCGAAGGACATGATGTCGGGCAGCACGTTCCAGTGCGTCATGGCGAACCAGTGGCCCGTCCGGCAAAAGCCCGTGATGACCTCGTCCGCGATGAAGAGCACCTGATGCTTGTCGCAGACCTTGCGCACGAGCGGGAAGTAGTCGTCGCTCGGGTAGATCACGCCGCCCCCGCCGTGGATGGGCTCGGCGATGAAGGCGGCCACGGTCTCGGGGCCTTCGCTCACAATGGCCTCCTCGAGGAGGCGGGAGGCGGTCTGTCCGGGCGTCTCGCCAGGCTTGGCGCCCTCCTGACGGTACGGGTAGCAGGTGGGGATGTGCACGAAGTTCGGCACGCGCGGCTCGAACATCTTCCAGTACGGGGCCATGCCCGTGGCACTCATGGCCTGCAGCGTCACGCCGTGATACGCATTGACGCGCGCGATGATCTTGACCTTGTCGGGCTTGCCCTTGGCCTTCCAGTAGAAGCGCGCCGTCTTGAAGGCGGACTCGTTGGACTCCGCGCCCCCGCACGTGAAGAAGACCCCCTGCATGTTCTTGTAGGAGAGCGAGATGAGCTTTTCCGCCAGCTCGACGGCCGGGATGTTCGACGACCCCGCGTACGCCGAGAAATAAGCGAGCTCGCCCATCTGCGCCGCCGCGGCCTTGGCCAGCTCCTCGCGCCCGTGGCCGACATTCGTGTTCCAGAGCCCGGCCAGGCCGTCGATGTATTCCCGGCCCTGGATATCCGTGATCATGGCTCCGCGGCCCTTGACGTAGACCATGGGCTCCAGGTGATCGCTGGGATGGTGCAGCGGGTGGATCAGGTGGTCCTGGTCGGACTTGATCAGCTCTGCGGCCTGCACCGGCATCGGTTGCCTCCTCGAGTGGCTCAGCGGTGATGGATGGACCGAGCGGGCGCATGCGCCCGATAGTCACCACCGGGAATCGGAGTGGCCCGGTCGAGCGGTCCGACGTACCAGTACATGCACGCCCGGACCGGCCCGCCGGGAGCCCTCTCTATCCCGGCCTCCTCGCGATGATACTGGCTCCCCTCGGCGGAGTCCAGCACCCTCCAGAAGGCCGGATCGAGGAGTCGATAGATCTCGCCGCGAATCTTTCCTGTCGCGCACTTGAGCGCGGCGGGGTAGCGGCCGAGGTCGAAGAGAAGCCCCGGTGTCGCGGCCTTCCCCAGGTACTCGGCCCGGCCTTCGAGCAGAGGGTGGAGCGGGAAGCCGCGCATGAGAGTGCCGTAGACGAAGAGGAGATGGTCACCGCCCACGGAGCACGGCCTCGAATTCCCGGAGGGCCCGAGCGTAGCGCTCGCCGGCCACCCACATGAAGTCATTGTGATGCGCGCCGGGCACGATCAGGAGACGCTTCGGCTCCAGCGCCGCCTGAAAGAGGCGCTGCCCGTGCCAGAGGGGCACGATCTCGTCGGCTTCACCGTGCATGATCAGCACGGGGCACCGCACATGCCCGATCTTGTCGATGTTCCTGAACTTGTCGAACGGAAAGACGGGCAGGCTGGTCATCACCCGAAACGCCGTGACGAATCCCGACTCCACGATGAGTCCGCCCAGTTGACGACGCGAAGCGAGATCCACCGCCGCTCCCACCCCCACCGAGCGGCCATAGGCGATGATGCGATCCGGCGCGACGGCCAGTTCCCGGGTGAGGTGCTGATAGGCGGCCTCGATGTCACCATAGGCATGCCGCTCGGACGGTCTTCCCTCGCTCGTGCCATAGCCGCGATAGTCATAGACAAGTACCGCGAAGCCGAGCTGTCTCAAGACGGGCACGATGGACCGGACCACCCCCAAGTCCTCGGCGTTCCCGTGGCTGTAGAGGAGCGTGTAGCGGGCCTCGGGATTCGCCGCGTACAGTGCGGCGATGCGCGGGCCATCGGCGGTGGGAATCTTCACGATCTCCGCGGTGTCGCGATAGGTGGGCGGCGGAGGCAGGAAGATCATGCGGTCCGCATAGAGCCAGGCCAGGACCCCGATGGCCGCATAGACGAACGCGATCGAGAGCAGGACGCGGAAGAGCGATAGCTCGGGGATCAGCAGGCGCCGGATCCCCGTCCGACTGAGCATCCGGGGTTAAGGCCGGTGAGCCTCGTCGACCTTCGTCGGCTCCTCACGGGAGCAGGCGGCCGGCCCGCTTCAGCTGGTCTTGATGCCGAAGCGCGGAAGCACCCAGCGCGCCACGACGATCCATGCGGCGGCCGCGACCACCACGGCGACGAGCATCCAGATCGTGTCCATACTAGCCCTCCTTGCCGTCCGGCGCCGCCTGAAGCACCGCTTTCAAGAACTCGGGCTCGGGATAGGCGCCCTCGAACTCGACGCGGTCATTGATGACAACCTTGGGCACGGCCATGACGTGATAGCGCTGCGAAATATCAGGGAACTCATTGGCCTCGATGCACTCCGCGCGAACCCTGTCCGACGCGATCGCCATGTGCTGCGCCAGGCGCACGGCCCGGGGACAATGCGGTCAGGTCGGCGTCGCGAAGACCTTGATGCGGACGTCCCCGGTCAGCCCGGCCAGGGCCTGCTTGGTCTCCTCCGAGAGCTGCGCCTCACCGCGGGAGACGGCGACGATGGAGTCGATGAGATTGGAGAACTCGTAGCCGGCGGGAATGCCGAGGAAACGGATACCGTAGTCCTTGGCGCCCTCCACGGCCACCGCGGGGGTGACCGACACGTCATAGGCGGCCGTCTCGTCGCGCTCGATGTGAGGGTTGAGCACCTTGACGGAGATCTGATCGGAGAGGGCGGCCACTTCCTTGATGAGGGCGACCGTCTCGGCATTGGTTTCCGGGCCGAGCTCGGAGGCGAAGACGGTGAGCCTGACCGGGCCCGTCAGCTTCTCGAACTCGCGCTTGACCGCCTGCTCGTCCTGCGCCGTCAGGAACCCCATGGCGTCAGTATACTCGGAAACTCGAAGGGGGGCTTTGCCCCCCTTCACTATCGGTGCCCCGAAGGCTTACCCCGCACGATCTCGAGCATTTCTCGATATCCGGCGGGATCGATGCGGGCGTCGATGAGCGTGGGGCCGGCGGTCGCCAGCGAGGCCGCGAGGGCGGCGGCGAAGCCGGGCTCGTCCGTGACTGTCCGCGCGGGCATGCCGAAGGCGCGGGCGAGCTCGGCCGGGTCTGGTCCCGCGTAACGCATCGAGATGCCCTCGTAACCCTTCTGCTCCTGCTTGATGGCAATCAGGGACAGGGCGGCGTCATTGAAGACGATCACAGTGATGGGGAGCTGGAGCCGGGCCGCCGTCTCCAGCTCGGCCGCCACCATCATGAAGCCGCCGTCGCCCGTCAAGCAGAGCACGCGCCGCTCGGGACACGCGAGCTGGGCGGCAATGGCTGCGGGCAGCGCGAAGCCCATGGTGGCGAGGCCATTGGAGATCAGGAACTCGCCCGGCTCCACGGCGTGCCAGTACTCGGCGGCGGGAAACATGTGGGCGCCCGCGTCCACCGTGGCGATGGTCCCGGCCGGGGTCATCTCGCGCGCGACCTGACAGATCCGATGCGGGGCCAGGCCGGGCACCCTGATCTCCAGAGCGCGCTGTCGCTCGCGCCGCAGCCGCTCGATCTCCACCACGTCCCAGTCGGCGTGGTGCTGCTGGAGCCGCGGCGCGAGCTCTTCCAGGATGGCGCCGAGCTCGCCGACGACCTCGTGGGCGGACGTGAAGTAGCCCCGGCTCGGCGCCCGGACGAGGCTCAGCACCGGCGCCGTATAGCTCCAGCGCCGGGGAATGAGCTCGACGGCATCGAGGCCGAAGGTGATGATGAGGTCGGCGCGGCCGACCACAGGCTCTTCGAGAACCCCGTTCGTGAAGACGCCGAGAGCAAGGGGATGTGGACCAGGAACGGCGCCCTTGGCCTTGTACGTCGTCAGCACGGGCGCGGGTAGGGCCTCCACGAAGGCCCGCAGCCACTTGCTGTCCTCTCCCCGGCACTGGAGGCCCGCGAGAACGACGGGCCGCTTGGCTCGCCTGATCATGTCCGCCGCGTGGTCGAGATCGGCCACGCTGGCCGGTGACGGGGCGCCGGGCGTCGGTCCGGAGGCCGTCTGCGTCGAAGGCTGGCTCGCGATGTCGGCGGGCAGATCGAGATGCACCGGTCCGCGCGGCTCTGCGAGCGCCAGCTGCGCCGCGCGAGCGACCTGATCCCCCGCCGACCCCGCCGTCACCGTGAAACTGTCCTTCACGGTGGCGCCAAGGAGTGCCGAATGGTCCAAGGATTGGTGAGTGGCGAAGGCGAGCACTCCCGCCGGGTGCCGGTCGGATAGATAGATGAGCGGGCTCCGGTCGAGGAAGGCGTGGGCTAGCCCATGGGCGCTTGCCGTCACTCCCGGGCCCAGTGTCGAGAGGACAGCGCCCGGGATGCCCGTGAGCTCGCCCGTGACCGCGGCCATGATGCAGGCCGCTGATTCCTGGTGACACAGGATGAAAGGCAAGTCCTGCGCGCGAGCGGCCTCGAGCAGCTCGAGATTGGAGCCGCCGCCGGGTACCCCGAAGAGACGCGGCACGCCAGCCTGGCGCAGGCCCTCGATGAGGACGTCGGCGACGGTGGGCATCAGAGGCGCGCCGGCCGGATCACTGAAGAGGTGGCTGGCGTCGTACTAGCCGGAGAGGCGCGCCAGCACTGGTCGCATCCAGTCCAGCGCCTTGCGGATGTTGGCCTCCGAGTTGGCGTAGGAGAGCCGGAGGTAGCCCTCGCCGTACTGCCCGAAGGCCGTGCCGCCGAGGACAGCCACGCCGCCTTCCTTCAAAATGGCCTCGGCGACCTCCGCGGAGGGCCGCTTGAGCGCTTTGATATTCGGGAAGACGTAGAAGGCGCCCTTGGGCGTCCGGCAAGACACGCCGGGGAGGGCGTTGAGCCCGGCCACGATGATGTCGCGCCGCCGCTTGAACTCGGCGACCATCCGCTGCACGGGCGTCTGATCCCCCTGGAGGGCGGCGATACCGGCCCACTGGGTGAAGGAGGCCGTGCAGGAATTGGAGTTGACCATGAGTCGCGCCACGTGCTCGGCCAGGGGCACCGGCATGATGCCGTAGCCCATGCGCCATCCCGTCATGGCGAAGGACTTCGAGAAGCCGTCCAGGATGATGGCGAGGCCCTGCATGCCCGGGAAGCGTGTGATGGAGGCGAACTCGCCCTCGTAGAGGAAGGCCTTGTAGATCTCGTCGGTGAGCACGGGAATCTGGTAGTGGGCGGCCAGCTCGGCGATGCGGCCCAGCTGATCCAGCTCGAGCACGCCCCCCGTCGGATTCTGCGGGGAGTTGATGATGATGAGCTTGGTCTTCTTGGAGGCGGCCTTCTCGAAGGCGGCCATGTCGAAGCCAAAGCCCGTCTCCTCGCGGAGCGGGATGGGCACCGGCACGCCCCCCACGAAGTTGATGACCGATTCGTAGATGGGAAATCCCGGATTGGGATAGATGACCTCGTCCCCGGGATTCACCAGGGCCGTGATCACGAAGTACATGATGGGCTTGGCCCCGGGGGTGACCACGATCTCCTCGGGCGCCACCGGGATGTTGCGCGTGGACCCGACGTCCTTGGCGATGGCCTCGCG
>DASYTI010000104.1 GCA_036002485.1 Candidatus Methylomirabilota bacterium
CGAGCCCGGTAGTGATTGTGGGGCACCACGTACTCCGTGCCCGAGCCGATGCGCTCGCGGATCTTTCCGAGCGCGGCGTGGACGGGGATCATCTCGTCCAGCATCCGGAGCATGGGCTCGTAGAGGGCCACGTCGATCACCTGGCCGAGCCCCGTGCGATGACGGCTCTCGATGGCGGCGAGGGCGCCGAAGGCGCCCATCACGCCGGCGAGGTAGTCGGGAATGGTCGGCGTTCCCGGCGAGACGGGCGGGCGATCAGGAAAGCCGGAGATATAGCTGACGCCGCTCACCGCGCCCGCGATGCGGCCGAACCCCGGCCGCTCGCGGCTCGGGCCCGTCTGGCCGAAGGCCGAGATCCGCACCATGACCAGCCGCGGGTTCACCGCCGACAGCTCCGCATAGCCCAAACGCCACTTCTCCATGGTCCCTGGCCGGAAGTTCTCGGCGAGAATATCGGCCCCGGCGGCCAGCCGCGTGATGAGGGCTTGGCCCTCGGGCTCGCGCAGGTTGCAGGTGATGGATTTCTTGTTGCGGCCCTCGACCAGCCACATGTACGAGATCCCCTCCGCCGGAGTGTGTCCGAGACGTCGGAGGTCGTCCCCAATCCCGGGCTGCTCGACCTTGATCACCTCGCAGCCCAGCTCGCCGAGGAGCGTGCAGCAGAAGGGCGCGGCCACGAAGGTGGCCAGGTCGAGAGCCTTGAGGCCGTCAAGCGCTCCGCTCATCGCGCCCAATCCTAGGACCGCATCGCGCCGGGGTCAGGTCTTGCAATACGACAGAGGGTAAAACGATCGCCTCAGATGTTGCATTGCAAGACCTGACCCCGTCAGGAGCCGGAGCGACGCGACCCGGGTGATACGAGCCTGACCGCGATGTGGACCGGGTCGGGCACCGTGGATCGATCGGTCTCCATCTGCCAGGAGCCGATCTGGGCCATGCCCCGGGTGAACTCGCCGTAGCGCGATTGCGGGACGATGGCGACGAAGGTGAAGTCGCGCTGCCGGCGCACCTGGGTCGCGCCGACTCGCGCGAGCAGGGTCGAAAGATCACGCTCGGCCGTGCTTCGATCCTTGACGGAAAGCTGGACGACCACATCGAGCCTTGGCGCGGGAGCGGCCGGCGGGGCGGCCTCCCTCTGCCCCCGGGAAGCCACGCCCGGCGAGGCCTCGCTCGCCGTCGGCTTCTGACGCGCGCCACGGTCAGCCGGCGGCGGTGGCGATGGAAGGGGCACGGCCCTCTTGGGCCCGAGGTCGGCCGATCGGCCTGCCACTTCAGGGCGAAGAGTCTGCGCGACGGGAGGGACGGCCTTGGGCCGAGCGGGCGATGAAGGCGGGGCCGGCGATTCCGGGGTGGCAGGCTCCCGAGGCTCGTAGCGATTGCCGGCGGCCGCCGCCTCCTCCAAGGCGATGCGGTGCTCTTGCCTTTGCTGATAGACATGAAAGGCAAGCGCGATGAGGATCACGACGGCCGCGGCGCTGGCCAGCACCGTGAAGACGAGCAGGCGGCGCCGGCGGAGCCCCTCCCTGAGAACGGCGGACCTGGATGCGTCCCCGCTCGGGCCCCTCGAGGCCCGGGCCGGGGGCTTCTCTTCCTGGAGCCTCTCGAGCTCTCCACGACACGTGGCGCACTCATTGATGTGGGCTTCGACCGCCGCCAGCTCGGTCAGGCGGATCTTGCCCTCGCGAAAGAGGAGAAAGCACTCGCGAGCTTCCTCGCATGTCATGGAAGCAATCGCCTTCTCTCAACAGGTACGGTCGCCTTCTCAACGACCGTGTAAGAACACCCCCCGCGATGCGGTAGAAATTTCAGAGGCCGGGCTGGGGGCGGGTCCGCCACGTGAGCAACCATGACATCGGCCATGCCGATGAGACAGGACAGGAGGCTGAAGAACAAAGGCTTTCTCACCGACCCATGACGAAGGCCGCCGCGACGAGCCCGATTCCGAAAATTGTCTCCATTGCCAGGCGCAGCCTTCCGATTCCTGAACTGCATCGCATGTGCCAAGCCGGCTCGCCACCCGCGGCCCGTGCTACCGTAGCAGCCCTGTGATCTCGCTGTTGTTGCTATGGCTGCGCGCGGCCGGACTCGTGGGCCAAGCGGTCTCGCTCGGCGGGGCGATCTTCGCGCTGGCCGTCTTGCGCCCGTCGCGCCCGCGAGAGCCTGCCAGCGTGCTCGATCGCGTGCTCGCCCTCATCACGTTCGGCGCCCTCCTCGCCGCCGCCGCGCAAGCCGGCGTGCTCGTCGTCCTGGCCAAAGCCCTGGGAGACGATGCCGGCTGGCCGCTAGGCGCCATGCTCGGCTCGACGGTCGGCGTGATCGGCCTCATCCGCATCGCGGTGGCGCTCCTGGGCGCCGCGGCCGCGCACGCCCTCCGTCGCGATCCAGAATCTTCCGCGCGAAGTACATTACTTCTGATCTCGGGCGTCTTGCTTGC
>DASYTI010000105.1 GCA_036002485.1 Candidatus Methylomirabilota bacterium
TCCCTCCGCGAAAGGCTACGGCGTGGCCGTCAGCGGAAGGGCGGCGATGGATACTAGTCGCCCCTTGTCCCCTCGGCGATACGAGTAGAAGAGATCGTCCCGGCAGCCGGTGCACAGGCGCGGATTGGCGATGCGGTCACCACGCATTCCCGCGTTTCGGAGCTGCTCTTCATTGGCCGCCCAGAGGTCGAGCATCCACTTGCCGCCTCCCTTGCTCCTCACCCATGATCCCCAGCGCCCGGGAAAGGCAGCGTCCAGGCGGGCCACCACGGGCTTGTCCACCTCGTAACAGCAGGGCCCGATGGAGGGTCCGATGGCCGCGAGGAAATGCTCGGGCTCGCCGCCGGCGCTCCTGAGCGCGTCCACCGCGGCCCGCGCGACGCCCTGTACCGTGCCGCGCCAGCCGGCATGCACGGCGGCCACCCGGCGCCCCTCGGGATCATAGAGAAGCACAGGCACGCAGTCGGCGGAAAACACCGCGATGGGCAGCCCGGGCTTGTCGGTCATCAGTGCGTCGGCCTGCCCGGCATGGCCTCCATCGCTCACGTGCGCCACGCTCGCTCCGTGCATCTGCTTGAGGAAGGCGGACGGCTGCACGGCCAGCGCATTGGCCTCGAGGAGGACCTGGGCTCCGGCGCCAAGCGGCGGGCCGGGCTCCCTGAAAGCGCTGATACCGGGAAAGTGGCGCGTCGTGAAGAGATGCGGCAGTCCGGCCTCCTCGAGCAGCGAGCAGAGGTAGTGACTTGGCGGATCGCCGCGAAAATCGGGAGCGGTCATGACCCCCATTCTCTCACGGAGCCCCGCACCCTTCGCGCAGCCAGAGACCTGCAGGCGGCTCAAAAAGGTCCAGATGCGAGGCGGCGAGGGCGGCGGCACCCCGAGGCGTACTCTCTGTACGTTGAGCGGGTGCCGCCGCCCTCGCCAACGAAGCAGATGGGCCTTTTTCAGCCGCCTGCGACCTGGGCGGTGCAGTGACCGCACCGCGTCGCCTTGACAGGGATCGGCATGAGGCAGAGCGGACACGGTCGTGTCGTCACGGGAGCGGGAGCGGGTGGGAAGAGCCGGGTGACCTGCCTGATGAAAAGGAAGACGGCGAAGGCGACGATGACGAAGTCCACGATGGACTGCAGGAAGGCGCCATAGTTGAGCGTGGGGGCGCCCGCTGCCTTGGCCGCGGCCACCGTCGGATACTTCGTGCTCGTCAGACTGATAAAGAGGCTGGACACATCGGCCTGGCCCAGGAGCAGACCGATGGGCGGCATGAGAATATCGCCCACGAAGGACGCGACGATCTTGCCGAAGGCCGTGCCTATCACCACGGCGATGGCGAGCTCCACCACATTGCCCCGCATGATGAACTCTTTGAACTCTCTCAGCATGTGGCCCTCCTCTCGCGCGGGCAACGGGCTGGCCTGGATCATTCGCGAGACAACGCCACCCTCACCCTGCCCTCTCCCTCTCCGAGGGAGAGGGATTCATTTTTATCCCTGCCCCCGAAGGGGGAGAGGGCAGGGTGAGGGGGAGGCCCGGATGCGGTACGCGCCCTCGTGAATGGTTTGCGCTAGTCGGCCTGCCTCCTCAAAAAAGCCGGAACATCCAGGTCCTCTTCGGTCGGCATGTCGGCATCGGCGCGGGCATCGGCCGGCACCCGCCGCCGCCAGTGATTGGCCGGGGCGGCGGCGCCGCTTCGGGGAGCGCGGGCCATGTCCACGACCTTCCCGGCGGGCTGGTTGGACTCCTTCCGCTCGATGAAGCCGGTGGCGATCACCGTGATCCGCACCTCGTCCTGGAGGCTCGGGTCGATGACGGCACCGAAGATGATGTGGGCCTCTTCGTGTCCCGCCTCCTGGACGATCCGCGCCGCCTCCTCCACCTCGTGCAGGGAGAGGTCGGGGCCGCCCGTGAAGTTCATGAGGATGCCGCGCGCGCCGTCTATCGAGGTCTCATCGAGGAGCGGGCTCGCCACGGCCTTCTGCGCGGCTTCGACCGCCCGGTGCTCGCCCTTGCCCACGCCCGTGCCCATGAGGGCCATGCCCATGCCCGCCATGATCGTGCGGACGTCGGCGAAGTCGAGGTTGATGAGCCCGGGCACGAGGATGAGATCCGAGATGCCCTGCACGGCCTGGAGCAGCACTGTGTCGGCGATCCTGAAGGCTTCGACGAGCGGGGTGCCGCGATCCACCACGGCGAGGAGCCGCTGGTTGGGAATCGTGATGAGCGTGTCCACCACGCCGCGCAGCTCGGTCAAGCCCGCCTCCGCCTGCTGCGCGCGGCGCCGGCCCTCGAAGGCGAAAGGCTTGGTGACGACGGCGACGGTGAGGATGCCCAGCTCCTTGGCCGTCGCGGCCACGATGGGCGCCGAGCCCGTGCCCGTGCCGCCCCCGAGGCCCGCCGTCACGAAGACCATGTCGGCGCCCTCGAGGAGCTTCTTGATCTGCTCGCGGTCTTCCAGAGCGGCATTCTTGCCGATCTCGGGATCGCTACCGGCGCCCAGCCCCTGGGTCAGTCGCGCCCCGAGCTGGAGCTTGATGGGAGCGGGCGAGGCGCGGAGGGCCTGCGAGTCCGTATTCGCCACGATGAACTCGACGCCGGTGAAGCGGGCCTCCATCATGCGGTTGATGGCGTTGGATCCGCCGCCGCCAAGTCCGATGACTTTGATCTTGGCGTTGTCCCTCGCCTCCTCGAGCTCGAATACCGGCCGCCCTGCCCGTGGATGCTCCATCGGCTCCTCCTTGACCGACCTGCGTGAGTACTGTGGTCGGCCCCGCGGCAGCTGGAGGAAGAGCTCCCCCTGCCCCGGGGGCCTGGGCCCCTTGCTAGAAGAGTTCACCGAACCAGTCCCTCAGCCGTCGTCTCATGCCCGACCCTGAGGTCGCGCCTGCCTCCTCGGCGGCTCCGCCGGCGCGCCGCCCGCGAGCGCCGTAGAGAGCGAGCCCCACCCCCGTAGAGTGGATGGGGCTCTGGACCACATCGTGGAGCCCGCCGATGCCCGTGGGCAGCCCGCGCCGCACGGGCAGGTCGAAGATCTGCTCGGCCAGCTCGGGCACTCCCTGCATGATGGCGGTGCCGCCGGTGACGACGACGCCCGCCGCCGCCGCGTCCTCGAGGCCGGCCTTGGCGAGCTCCCGCGCCACCAGCGTGAAGATCTCCTCGACGCGCGGTTGGATGATCTCCGAGCAGATCTGGCGGGACAGCTCCCGCGCCTTGCGCCCGCCCACGGAGGGCACGCTGATCACCTCGTCCTCGCGGACGAGAGCGGTGAGGGCGCACCCATGGCGCTTCTTGAGCTCCTCGGCTTCCGCGGTGGGCGTGCGCAGGCCGACCGCGACATCGTTGGAGATGTGATCGCCGCCCAGGGGCAGGATGCCCGTGTACCACACGGCGCCATCGCGGAAGAGGGCCGCGTCGGTGGTGCCGCCGCCCAGATCGATGAGGAGGATGCCCAGCTCCTTCTCTTCCTCGGAGAGCACGGCCTCCGCGGAGGCGAGCGGCTCCAGCACGATGTCCTGGACCTGCAGCCCCGCGCGGTTGACGCTCCGGACCACGTTTCTCACGGAGGAGGTGGCCCCGGTGACGAGGTGGACCTCCACCTCCAGGCGGACGCCCGACATGCCGAGGGGCTCCTTGACGCCGTCCTGATCATCGACGAGATAGGTCTGCGGCAGCACGTGGATGATCTCGCGGTCCTGGGGCAGGTTGATGGCGCGGGCGGCATCCAGGGCCCGCTCGACGTCGGCTTGGCTGACCTCTCGGTGCTTGCCCGAGACGGCGACCACCCCGCGGCTGTTGATGCCGCGGATATGCCCGCCCGCCACGCCCGCGATGACGCTCGCGATCTCGACTCCCGCCATCTCCTCCGCGTCACCCACCGCCTGCTTGATGCTCTCCACGGTCGAGTCGATATTGACGACCACGCCCTTGCGCAGGCCCCGGGAGGGGCTCGTCCCCACCCCGACGATGTCGAGGGTTCCGATGGACGACCACTCCGCGATGACGCAGCAGATCTTGGTCGTTCCCACGTCGAGCCCCGCGATGAGCTGCCGTCCTCTCGATCTCGCCATGGGCTCCCTACCTCGCCGCCGTTCTCAGCACGACCTGATCGCGGAAGCGCAGGTCGATGGACGCGACGGCCTGGTTGGTCGCGCGCAGCTGCGCGGCCACCCGCTGGAGGCGCCCGAGCCGGCCTTCCCAGTCGTCCCGGCCGAGCCTGACCTCGACGCCGTCCACCATGTAGAGCACGGGCCCCTCGGGCCGGCTGACGTCGACCTCGGAGATCTCGCTCAAGAGCGAGCTCTGCGCGCGCATGAGCGTACGTATGAGCGACAGTCCGGTGGCCATGCGGTCAGAGGGCACCCGGCCGATCGGCGCGAGGTCGGCGGGGCTCAGACCGGAAATCACGGGCGCCGCCACCACCACCGGGCGCGCCCCCGCCGACACCGCCACGCCGTGCTCGTCGACCCACACGAGCTTGCCCGCGGCCTGGACGAGCGTGAACGGGCGCCGCTCTTCGACGAGGAGGGTGACGCGGTTGGGAAAGGCGCGGATCAGCTCGACGTGGCGCACGAGCGGCAGGGCCTCGATGCCCGCCACGGCCCGGCGCGCGTCGAGCGTCCACAGATTCTGGCCCCGCGCGATACCCGAGGCCTTCACGATGGCGTCGGCGGAGAGATGCTCCTCCCCGATCACCTCCACGCGCTCCACCGCGAACGGGGCCGCGCCCAGCAGCCATCGCGACTCCCATGCCGCCGCCACCACGAGGAGCGCCCCCAAGAGGCTGGCGCCGCACCACGCCCCGACGCGACGCGCGCATCGGAGGGCGCGCTGGCGCTTTCGCTTGCGGTCGAGCCGCTGGCCGGTCATGGCGGCGAGTGGCTCCGCGAGGTCGCCGAGGCGCAGGGTCCCCCCGCGGGGCGAGAGGACGGCGCGACGGCCTCTCATGCCTCTCTCGATCTCACTTGTCCCCCATGATCCGGATCTCCGGCTCGAGGGTGAGGCCGAAGTGCGCCTGCACGCGCTCGCGGGTCATCTCCATCAGGGCCAGGATGTCCCCCGCCATGGCCCCACCCCGGTTGACGATGAAGTTGGCGTGCTTGGCCGAAATCTCGGCGCCGTTGAACCGCTTGCCCTTCAAGCCGACCTTTTCGATCAGGCGGGCCGCCACCTCGCTCTGCGGGTTCTTCCACACGCATCCCGCGGAGGCGAGGGCCAAGGGCTGGGTCGCCTTCTTCACCTTGAGGCGCTGCCGCATGTCCTTCTGGATGTCGGCCTGGGGGCGACGGTGGAGCTGCAGCCGCGCCCCCACCAGCACGGCTCCGGGAGGCGCGGAGAAGGCGCGGTGGCCGAAGCTGCCGTTGTTGGGCTTGAACTCGCCGAGGGTGCCGTCCGGATGCAGGAAGTACACGGCGGAGATGAAGTCGCCGATCCAGCCATCGGGCGTGCCCGCGTTCATGGCCACGGCGCCCCCGATGGTGGCGGGAATGCCCACCAGGCACTCGATCCCGCCGAGGTTCAGGGCGGCCGCCTCCCGGATCAAGGCGGAGAGACCCACCCCGGCGCCCGCCACGGCCTCCTCGCCATTGAAGTCGGCGCGCCCGAGGCAACCCTCGAGCTTGAGCACCACGCCACGGATGCCGCGGTCGCGGACCAGGAGGTTATTGCCGCCGCCCACGATCTCGACGGGCAGCTGCTCGCGCTCGGCGAAGCCCAGGGCCAGCCGGATGTCCTCGACGTCCTGGGGGACGATGAAGATGTCCGCGGGCCCCCCGATGCGCAAGGAGGTATGGAAGCTGAGGGGTTCCTTGAACCGCACCTCGCCCCGAATCTCTCCGAGCATTAGCTCCTCCTGTTGGACGGGTCAGGCATGTCGCCCAGGCGCGCGAGCAGCTCCGCCCCGAGCTGGCCCACATCGCCAGCGCCGAGGGTGAGCACGAGATCGCCGGGACGCGTGGATTCGGAGAGATAGTTGACGATGCCGGCGCGGTCCCCATCCATGTAGAGCACCTCGCGGTGTCCATGGGCGGCGATGCCGTCGGCGAGGTCGCGCGCATGGACGCCGGGAATCGGCGCCTCGCCCGCCGCGTAGATGTCCATCACGATCAGCACGTCGGACTGGTAGAACGCGGTGAGGAACTCCTGCCGCAGGGCTTGGGTCCGTGAGTACCGGTGAGGCTGGAATACCGTGATGACGCGCCGGTCGAACCCGGCCTTGGCGGCGGCCAGGGTGGCGCGAATCTCGGCGGGGTGATGCCCGTAGTCATCCACCACGAGGACGCCCGCGGCATCGCCGCGGATCTGGAAGCGGCGCTGAACGCCCGCGAAGGCGCTCAGGGCCTGCTGGATGCGCTCGAAGGGCACCTCGAGATCGAGGCCGACGCCGACGGCGGCGAGGGCGTTGAGCACGTTGTGGCGGCCCGGCACCTGGATGGAGATCGGCCCCAGGGTGCGGCCGCGCTGCAGGACCTCGAACTGGGACTGCACGCCCGAGAACGAGAGGCGCCGGGCCGTGAGATCGGCCCCCGACTCGAGCCCGTAGGTGATCACACGCTTCTCGATCTGGGGGATCATCTGCTGGATATTGGGCTGGTCGAGGCAGAGCACGGCCGAACCGTAGAACGGCACCTTGTTGACGAAGGCCAGGAAAGCCGTCCGGATCGCCTCCAGATCGGCGTAGTGGTCAAGATGCTCGGCGTCCACCGTGGTCACCACGGCGATGGTCGGCGTGAGCTTGAGGAAAGAGCCGTCCGACTCGTCGGCCTCGGCGACCAGAAACTCGCCGCGCCCGAGGCGGGCATTGGTGCCGAGCCCGTGGATACGACCGCCCACGACCACGGTGGGGTCGAGCCCCGCCGCGCCGAGCACCGCCGCCACCATGGAGGTGGTGGTGGTCTTGCCATGGGTACCCGCGATGGCGATGGCGTACTTGAGCCGCATCAGCTCCGCGAGCATCTCGGCCCGCGGGATGACGGGCACGCCGCGCTGCCTCGCCACCTGGACCTCGACGTTGTCGCGCGCCACCGCCGAGGAGTAGACGACCACGTGGGCGCCCTCGACATGGCTGGGCTCGTGGCTGACGAAGATCTTCGCCCCGTGTCGCTCGAGCCGCTCCACGATCTCGCCGCGCTTCAGATCGGAGCCGGTGACGCGATAGCCGAGGTTCAGCAGGACCTCGGCGATCCCGCTCATGCCGACGCCGCCGATGCCCACGAAATGAATCTGCTGGTACTTCTTGTACATGGGTCAGGCCGTCCCCGTGTGCTGAGAGATGTTCAGCAGGATGCCCGTCGAGAAGAGCGTCATGGTCAGGGCCGAGCCCCCGAAGGAGATGAAGGGCAGCGGGAGCCCCTTGGTCGGCAAGAGGCCCGTCACCACCCCCAGGTTCCCGAGCGTCTGGGTGGCGAGCATGACCGTGAGCCCGAGGGCGAGATAGGCGCCGAACGGCTCGGGCGCGCGGAGGCCGATGCGCAGGCCCCGCCAGACGAGGAGCGCGAAGAGCCCGACCACGACGAGGGCCCCCCCCGCCCCCAGCTCCTCGCCGATGATGGCGAAGATGAAATCCGTGTGCGACTCCGGCAGGTAAAAGAGCTTCTGCTTGGACTCGCCCAGGCCGCGCCCGAACCAGCCGCCCGAGCCCAGGGCAAGGAAGGACTGGATGATCTGGAAGCCGGCGTTCTGCGGATCGTTCCATGGGTTCATGAAGGCGGCCATGCGCCGGAGGCGATACGGCTTCATGGCGACGGCGATGGCGACCAGGGGAAGGGCTGCGCCGGCGACCAGACCCATGTGCCATGGCCGCGCGCCGCCGAGATAGGCCAGGGCCAGCGTCAACACCATCAGCACGACGGCATTGCCCATGTCGGGCTGCATCATGGTCAGTCCGGCCATGACCCCCGCCATGATGAGCGGGGGGAGCAGGCCCCGCCCGAAGCTCGCCATCGTCTCGCCCCGGCGCGCGATGAAGGAAGCCAGGTAGAGCAGGAGCGAGAGCTTGGCGAGCTCCACGGGCTGGAAGGACACGGGCCCGAGGCGTAGCCACCGCCGGGTGCCATTGATCTCCTGGCCGAATGGCGGAATGAGCACCAGCACGAGCAGCACGAAGGACAGCACGAGAAGCGGGGCCACCACGCGCTCGAGCCTCCGGTAGTCGAAGCGGAGCCCCGCGAAGAGCGCGATCATCCCCAGGCCTGCCCACACGCCCTGCTTTTTCAAGAAGTGCCCCGGATCGTGGAAGCGGTCGGCGGCCATGATGGCCGAGGCCGAATAGACCATCACCACGCCGATCGAGACCAGCGCGAGGACGATGCCGAAGAGCCAGAGATCGGGCGTGAGTCGCCGCGGCATTAGGTTCGTCCGGAGCTGGGGGGGAGCGAGCGCCGGTTTTCTTGGGGGTTGGCTCGGCTCGCTGTCTTGCTGGTCGCCTCGCCTGCGGCTGCGGCTCCTCCCGCGGGCTGCGCCTCACATGGCAGCCCCAGACCCCCCCACCGGTTCGTGGGCATCGCAAGCAGGTCCATGGCGGTCATCCGGCGAGCTCCCGGACGACGTTCTTGAACACTTCGCCGCGATGCTCGTAGTTGTCGAACATGTCGAAGGAGGCGCAGGCCGGAGAGAGGAGCACGACGTCGCCGATGCGGGCGGCCTCCCGCGCGGCCGCCACCGCCTCCTGCATGGAGCCCGCATCCTGGCACGGCACGCCGGCCGGCTCGAGCACCGCGCGCATCTGGCCGCGATCCACGCCGATGAGCACCGCGCGCTTCACGCGGCCGCGGGCGGCCTCGGCCAGAGGGGCGAAGTCTTGCCCCTTGCCCTTGCCGCCCGCGATGAGGATGACCGGCTCGGAGAAGCTCTCGAGCGCCTTGATGGTCGAGGCGACATTGGTGCCCTTGGAGTCGTTGTAGTAGCTCACCCCGCGCTCATCGAGGACGCGCTCGATCCGGTGCACCACCGCGCGGAAGGCCGCGATACCGCGCCGGATGCTCTCGGGGCTCAAGCCCGTCCAGAGGGCGCATGCGGTGGCGGCCAGCACGTTCTCGACATTGTGCTGCCCGCGGAGCGGGATGTCGGCGAGGGGGCAGATCTCCTCGACGTGGCCGTTCAGCTTGGCCACGATGGCGTCCCTCCGGACGAAGACGCCGTGGTCGAGCGCCCGCTGCCGGCTGAACCAGAGGACGGCCGCGCGGGTGCGGGGGGCGAGGGATGCCGTGACCGGATCGTCGGCATTGAGCACGGCACAGTCCGCCGGCGTCTGGTTGGCGAAGATCCTCGCCTTGGCCTCGAGGTAGCGCTCGACGGTCCCGTGCCGGTCGAGGTGATCCGGGGTGACGTTGAGCACGACGGCCACGCGCGGCCGTAGGTGCTCGATGGCTTCGAGCTGGAAGCTCGACGCTTCGGCGACGATGAGGCCGTCGGCCGGGAACTCGAGCGCGCGGGCGGACAGGGGCGTGCCGATGTTGCCGCCCACGAGGACGGGTCTCACCGTCCCGCCCACGAGCTCGCCGGTGAGGGTCGTGGTGGTGGTCTTGCCATTGGTGCCGGTGATGGCGATGAGATCGGCTTCCATGACGCGCCAGCCGAGCTCGAGCTCGCTGATGACGGGTACGCCCCGGCCGCGCGCGGCCTCGAGCACGGGCAGCTCGAGGGGCACGCCCGGACTGACCACGACCAGCCGGGCGCCGTCGAACGCGGCCTCCGGATGACCGCCCACCCAGAGGCGGCAGCCGAGCGGCTCGAGCTCCTGGGCCTCGCGGGACAGCGACTCCCGAGGACCTGCGTCCGAGGCGAGGACACGGCCGCCGAGGCGCCGGATCAGACGCGCGGCGGCCACCCCGCTCCGCGCCAGCCCCACCACGGCCACGATGCTCTCGGCCAGCCACTGCCGGTAGCCCTGGCCCCGCTCGCCCGTCATGTGATCCTCGTCCGTCGCATCGGCCGTGAGCGCGATCACCGGCCTACCTCAGCTTGAGCGTCGTCAGGGCGAGAAGCGCCAGCATGAACGAGACGATCCAGAACCGCACGATGATCTTGGGCTCGGGCCATCCCTGCATCTCGTAGTGATGATGGAGCGGGGCCATGCGAAAGAAGCGCTTGCCCGTGAGCTTGAAATAGACGACCTGGATGATGACGGAGGCGGCTTCGACCACGTAGAGCCCGCCGATGAGCGGGAGAAGCAGCTCCGCCTTGGTCAGGACGGCGAGGGTCCCGATGGCGCCCCCGAGGGCCAGAGACCCGACGTCGCCCATGAAGACCTGGGCCGGGTAGCTGTTGAACCAGAGAAAGCCCACGGCCGCCCCCACCAGCGCGCCACAGAAGATGGTCAGCTCGCCCGTGCCCTTGACGTTCAGGATCTTGAGATACTCGGCCGCCCGGAAATTGCCCGTGAGATAGCAGATGACGGCGAAGGCCCCGCCCGCCATGACGATGGGACCCACGGCCAGCCCATCCAGACCGTCCGTGAGGTTGACGGCATTGGACGATCCCACGATCACGAGGAGGGCGAAGGGAATCCAGAGCCAGCCCAGGGTCAGGAGCCATCCTTTGAAGAAGGGAATGGCGAGTCCCGTGGTGAAGCCGTCGGGGGGCCAGAGATACAGCCATCCCATGAGCGCCGTGACCAGGACGATCTGAGCACCGAACTTCTGCTTGGCCGAGATGCCTTTCTTGGTCCGGAGCTTTCTCCAGTCGTCGAGGAGGCCGATCACCGCGAAGCCCGCCGTGGCCAGGATGAGCACCCAGACGTACCGGTTGTGGAGATTGGTCCACAAGAGGGTCGAGATCAGGAGCGCGGCCAGGATCACGAGCCCGCCCATGGTCGGCGTGCCCGCCTTGCTGCGATGCCGCTCCGGCGTGTCCTCGCGGATGGTCTCGCCGCCGTGCTGGAGGGCCCGCAGCCGCCTGATCAGCCAGGGGCCGAGGACGAAGGAGATCACGATCGCCGTCACCGTGGCCATGGCCGTACGGAACGTGATGTAGCGGAAGACGTTGAAGACGATGCTGTCCTTGGCCAGCGGCACGAGGAGGTCGTACAGCATCAGCCATCCTCCCCTCCGAAGCGGGCCATGAGGCTATCCACGACGCGCTCCATGCGCATGCCGCGCGAGCCCTTGATCAGCACGGCATCCCCCGGGGCCAGGCGCTTGAGGAGCAGCGCGACGGTGTCCTCGAAGGTCCCCGCGTGATGGCTCTCGCCGAGCCCCGCCTCGCGCGCCGCCTCGACCGCCGTCCCGCTCCAGGGTCCGAGCCCGATGAACTCGGCGGCGCCGGAGGCCGCCACGGCCCGGCCCATCTCCCGGTGCTCGACGGCGGCGATGGGTCCAAGCTCGAGCATGTCGCCCAGCACCACCACGCGGCGGCGGCCGCCCGCCGAAGCGTGGAGCGTCTCCAGGGCGGCCCGGACGGACACGGGATTGGCATTGTAGGTATCGTCGAGAATGCGCAGCGTCCCCGCGCGGCGCCACACACAGCGTCCCTTGACCGGCCGCGCCGCCTCGAGTCCGGCGGCGATCTTCTCGAGAGGAAGCCCGAGGGCGACGCCCACTCCGGCCGCGGCCAGGGCATTCGTGACATTGTGGCGCCCGGAGAAGCGTAGGCGAACCGGATGCCGTCCCTCCACCGTCTCGAGCTCGAAGGCGACGCCCTCGGGCGACTCGCTGACCGGCCTTACCGCACGAACGTCGGCGGGGCCCCGGGCGCTCACCGTCCACACCCGAGCCCGGGTGAGCGCGGACATGGCGAGCACGCGCGGATCGTCGGCGTTCAGCACGGCGGCCCCCTCCGCGGGCAAGGCCCGGATGAGCGCGCTCTTCTCGAGCTGGACGTCATCGAGCGAGCCCAGGAACTCCGTGTGCGCGCTCGATACGGTGGTGACGGCGGCGATGGTCGGCCGGGCGATCTGGGCCAGGCCCGCGATCTCTCCGGGGTGATTCGTGCCGATCTCGAGGGCCGCCGCCTTGTGCTCCGCGGTGAGCTTGAGGAGCGTGAGGGGCAGGCCCCACTGATTGTTGAAGCTCGACTCGGGCTTGAGCACCGGGCCCAGCGTCGCCAGCACGGCCGCCATCATCTCTTTGGTCGTCGTCTTGCCGTTGGAGCCGGTCACCGCGGCCACGGGGAGCGAGAAGCGCGCCCGGTGCCAGGCGCCCAGACGTCCCAGCGCCCGCGTCGTATCGTCCACGAGGACCACGGGCACGCCCGGCGGCAAGTCGTCGGACACCGTGTCGACCACGAGGCAGGACGCGCCTTTGCCAACGGCATCCCGCACAAACGCGTGGCCGTCGAGGCGCTCGCCCCGGATGGCGAAGAAGGCCTCGCCGATGCCGAGGCCGCGGCTGTCTATCGACACGCCGCCCACGGCGATGCCGAGATCCCCACCGAGGAGCGCGCCCCCGGTGCCCCGGACGATGTCTTCCACGCTGAATGCCGGCATGCGCTGTCCTATTTCCCGATCTCCCGGAGCACGGCCCGGGCGATGGCACGGTCGTCGAAGGGGAGGACCTCGGTGCCGACGATCTGATATGTCTCGTGGCCCTTGCCGGCGATGACGACCACGTCGCCAGCCCTGGCCCAGGCGAGGGCGCTGCGGATTGCGGCCTTCCTGTCGGGAATTGTCTCATGCCGGTCCACGACCAGGCCGCCCGGTATGCCAGCGGCGATCTCGGCGATGATGGCTTCCGGCCGCTCGGTGCGCGGATTATCGGAGGTGATCCACACGCGGTCACAGAGACGCGCGGCGATCCCCCCCATGAGCGGCCGCTTGCCTCGGTCGCGATCACCGCCGCAGCCGAACACCGCGCCCAGCCGTCCCCCGGGCGCGACCAGCTTTCGCGCGGTCTCGAGCGTCCGCTCGAGCGCGTCAGGCGTGTGCGCGTAGTCGACCACCAGCAAGAATGCCTGTCCCGCCTCCACCCGCTCGAAGCGTCCGGGCACCGAGGTCACCGAGGCGAGCGCCGTGGCGATGCTGGCCGGGGCCACGCCGAGAGCCACCCCGACCCCCGTGGCCGCGAGCAGGTTCATCACGTTGTGCTCGCCGACCAACGGTGAGGTGATCTCCACGTGGCCCACGGGCGTCCGCACGCTCATGCGGATGCCCTCGGCGCCGGAGGTCCAGCGCGCCGGGCGCACGTCGGCGCGCCCGCGGATGGCATAGGTCACGGTGCGCAGCGGCAGGTCGGCGACCATGGAGAGCCCGGCGGGGTCGTCGGCGTTGACGACGGCGGCGCGATCCCGCTTGCTGCCCGCGGCCACCAGCTCGAAGAGCCGGCGCTTCGCGTGCCGGTAGGCCTCCATGGTGACGTGAAAGTCCAGGTGATCCTGGGTGAGGTTCGTGAAGACCGCCACGTCGAACTCGGTGCCGTCGATGCGCGAGAGGGCCAGGGCGTGGGACGACACTTCCATGGCGAGGGCGGCGACCCCGACGTCGAGCATCCGACGCATGAGGGACTGAAGCTCGACGGCTTCGGGGGTCGTCTGGCCGGCGGCCACGCGCTCGGCTCCGATCCGGTACTCGACGGTGCCGATGAGACCGGTCTCGAGCCCGCGCGCTCGCAGCAGGGCATCGACCATGAACGACGTCGTGGTCTTGCCATTCGTGCCCGTGATGCCGACGACGATCAGCGAGCCCGAGGGATGGCCGAAGTAGGCGTCAGCCAGGCGCGCGAGGGCCGCCCGGGAGGACGGGACGAGGACACGCCCCGTCGGCTTGCCTTCGAGCACGTCGGCGCCCTCGAGAACCACGGCGACCGCGCCGCGGGCCAGCGCATTTTCCACGAAGCGCCGGCCATCCTGCTTGAGTCCGGGGATGGCGACGAAGATGTCCCCGGGCACGACTTTTCGCGAGTCGTAGGCTACGCCGGAGACCGTGGGGGGCAGCGCGCCCCGCACTTGCTTCTCCGGCAGCGCGTCGAGGAGAGCCGTGATGGGCACTTGGGCGGCCCTCATGGCCTCGCGGCCGGCCGCTCGGGAAGGCCGGCCAGGACGAGCCGGCAGAGCGTGCCGGGTACGAGAGGGGTGCCGGGCTCCGGCCACTGAGCGACCACGGCCCCGCGACCGCTGACCTCGAGCGTCACGTCGAAGGAGGCCAGCGCGGCCATGGCCTGGCGAAGCGAGCGGCCCTCGAGCGCCGGCATGGCGCCCGGAGCGTCGGGAGCGGCGTCGAGGCCCACGCGTCTCACGGGCAGGCCCGCCGCGGCAGGCGACGGCGACTCCGCCTCCACGCGCAGGAGGTGCACGGGCATGGTGCCTCGCGGCGGCACGTTCAGGTGTCGCAGCGCCTCGCGGCCGATGGCCGAGAAGATGGGCGCGGCCGCCTCACTGCCCCACTTCTCGTTCTTGGGCTCGTCGAGCAAAACGATCATGGCGATGCGCGGATCATCCGCGGGGGCGAAGCCCACGAAGGAGAGGATGCCCGGAGCGTGCGAGTAGCGGCGGGTGTTCGGGTCCATCTTCTGGGCGGTGCCGGTCTTGCCGGCGACATCGTAGCCGGGGATGGCGGCATTGTGTCCGGTGCCCTCACGGACCGCGGCCGTGAGGATGGTCGTGAGCTCGCGCGCCGTGTCGGGGGAGATGACCTGGCGGACGGCCTTGGGCTCGAAGGCGCGGACCTCGCGTCCATGGGCGTCCAGGAGCGCACGCACGATCTGCGGCTGCATGAGCCGTCCGCCATTGGCGATGGCCGCGAAGGCCGTGACCATCTGCACGGCCGTCACCGAGATCTCCTGGCCTATGGACATGGTAGCCAGCGACAGGGCCGACCACTGCGGGGGCGGGCGAAGCTGACCGCGGCTCTCCCCGGGCAGACCGAGTCCCACGGGCTGGCCGAAGCCGAAGCCGGTGATGTACTTGTAGTAGCGCTCCTGCCCCAGCTGGAGGCCCGCCTTGATGGAGCCGACATTGGAGGAGTTCTGCAGCACCTCGCTGAAGGTGAGCCAGCCGAAAGGCTTCCAGTCGCCGATCACCGCGGTGGCGATCTTGATCTTGCCGTTCTCGCCGTAGAAGCGGTCGGTGGGCCGGACCACGCCTTCCTCGAGCGCGCCCGCGGCCATGATCACCTTGAACGTGGAGCCCGGCTCGAAGGGATCGGTGATGGCGCGATTGCGGCGCTCCTCGTCCGTGGCCGCGCCGAAGGCGTTCGGATTGAACGTGGGCCGGATGGCGATGGCGAGGACCTCGCCCGTGCGCGGGTCCATCATCACGGCCATGGCGCCCTTCGCCCGGGTGCGACGCCACGCCGCCTCCACTTCCTTCTCGGCGATGTACTGCAGGGTGGCGTCGATGGTGAGGGCCACGCCCTGGCCGGGAACGGAGGGCTTGAGGACGATCGGGGCGCCGGTGACGTCACGCCCGAGGGCGTCTCGCTCGACCAGCGCTTTGCCCTCGGCGCCGGCGAGATGGACGTCCCAGGCCTGCTCGATGCCGGAGAGACCTTTCCCATCGAGGCCCTCGAAGCCGACGACATGGGCGGCGAGCTCGCGGTTCGGGTAGAGACGCAGGCTTTCCTGCATGAAACCGAGCGTGGGCTCGTGGAGATCCTGGACCGCCTGGGCGGTCCGAGGGGGCAGCTTGCGCTTGACCCACACGAACCGCTTGTCGGGATCGAGACGCCGGGCGATGTCGGTCGCGGGCTCTGCCAGGATGGGCGCCAGCGCCGCGGCGACGCGGGCCGTGTCGCTCATGCGCGCCGGCAAGCCGAAGAGCGACTCCGCGACCGAGGATTCGGCCAGCACGAGGCCCGTGCGATCGACGATCGGGCCGCGCTTGGGACGGAGGGGAACGGTCTTGGCGCGCTGGGCTTCGGCCAGCCGCGAGTATTCGTCGTGCTTGAAGACCTGAAGATAGGCGAGCCGGCCCAGGATCCCGAGGAAGGCACAGGCGACCAACGCGGCAAAGATCAGCGTCCGGCTCCTCAGGGCCGTGGTCCGGAACTCCGTCATGGTGGAGGGATGGCCTCGCCTCGCATGTGTCAGCGAACCCGTTCCTGGACACCCGCGGCCGGGGGCGCCTGCGCGGTGCGCTCGCCGAGCCGGGCGGCGGACGCGGCGCTCGGGGCCGCGAACTCGCGGGCGAGCTGCACCTGCTGCTGGCTGGCCGCGACCATGCCGAGCCGGGTCCGAGCCTCGCCTTCGATACGGCCCAGCGAGGAGAGACTCGCCCGCTCCACGGACAGGCGCCGGTTCGCCTCCTCGAGCTCTGTCCGCGTCGTCCGGAGCGCATCGAGCCGGTAGGACAGCCGCACCTGCTGGACCTTGAGGCCGACCACGCCCAGCACGAGGGCGACGAGGAGGCCCGCGCCCACCACGGAGGCGGCCATGGCGCGAAGTCGGCGGCGGTCACTTTCCCGGTGGAAGCGCGCCACCTGCTGATCGGCGGTGGCCCGAAGTCCCAGCGAGAGCTGGAAGGGCATCGGCTGCCGGATCCTCTCAGCCCTCGCCTCACCGCTCTCCTCGCCTGCGGCTCGTCGGCAGCGTTTCGGCTCGAGAGACATTTCAGCCCTCGCCTCGCCGCTCATGCCGCCTCCAGCCGCTCGAGCACACGGAGCTTGGCGCTCCGGGCTCTCGGGTTCTCTCCCACCTCGTCGCGCGAGGGTGCGACCGGCGAGGGCTCGAGCTCGGCGAAGCCGGCTGTCCGGAGCGCTCGGAAGGCGCGCTTGACCGCCCGATCCTCGCCCGAGTGGAAGGAGATGATCCCCAGCCTCCCCCCGAGGGCCAAGAGGGCCGGCGCGGCCGCGAGGACCTCGGCCAAGGCCTCGGGCTCCTCGTTGACGGCGATGCGCAGAGCCTGGAAGGTTCGCGTGGCGACATGGGTGCGCGAGGACCATGCCGCTCGGGGCACGCCCCGCTTCACCGCGTCCACGAGGTCGCCGGTCACGGTGAGCGGGCTCTGGCGTCGACGCTCGACGATGCGCCGGGCTATGCGCCGGGCGTGGCGCTCCCCCCCATACTCGAAGAGAAGGCGGGCGATCTCGACCTCGGGCAGCTCGGCGAGCAGCTCGGCGGCCGTGCGTCCTCGCGTCGGATCGAAGCGCATGTCGAGCGGCTCGCTCTTCTGGAAGGTGAAGCCACGGCCGGAGGCGTCGAGCTGGTAAGAGGAAAGGCCCAGGTCGAGGAGGATGGTGGCGGCGGGTCCGACGCCGGCCTCGCGGGCATGGGCTCCGATCTCACGGAAGCTCCCGTGGCGCAGGGTCACCCTGTCCCCGAAGCGGGCGAGCCGCTGGCCAGCGCGGGCGAGGGCCTCGGGATCAGCGTCCAGCCCGAGGAGGCGTGTGCCCTCGCCGCCTACTTCCAGCAAGCTCTCCGCGTGTCCGCCCATGCCTATGGTCCCGTCCACCACCCAGCCCCCTCGTCGGGGGCGCAAGAGAAACCTCACTTCGTCGGCAAGCACCGGGAGGTGCGCCACCTCCCGCTCCACGTCTACACGCCCTTGTCGGCCAGCTTCTGCTCCACGTCCTCGATGGGCGCCCCGACCTTGTCCCGCTCGAAGTGCGTCCACCGCTCGGCGTTCCAGATCTCGAACTTCTCCTGCATGCCGATGATGGTCACGTCCTTGGTCAAGCTCTCGCTCTCGCGGATGTCGAGGGGAATCTGAATCCGGCCCTGCGGATCGAGGCTCACGTCCTGCCCTTTCGACAGATACTGGTACTGAAACGTGCGCCGAAACGAATCCAGGCGCGGCAGCCGACTGACACGCTCCTCGAGCTCCTTCCAGTTCCGCTCCGGATACACATCGAGCGCGCCTCGCCCATTCGGAACGATGACGAGCTTGTCTCCGAAGCCGTCGGCCAGTGCTTCCCGGAACTTGGCCGGGATGCTGAGCCGACCCTTCGGGTCGACGGTGTGCCTGAAATGCCCCCGAAACACGTCCTCTCCCCGAGAGGACGATTTCCCCTCTCGCCTTGGCAAGCCAACCACTTCATGGGATTTCATCCCACCTAGCGGGCTAATCTAGGAGGAATGCAGGGGGGTGTCAAGCAAAAACTCCTATTTAGCTGGTATATCCGAGCCATCCGGCGAGGGCGACCCGTGGGGCCGGCCGGAAATGCCGGCTACCCTGGGTAGAGGACGGGGGCGATCAGCGGGGCTTGTAGTACTGGAGGGCCTCCGGGAGCCAGCCCTCGATCTGGCGAATTCGGGTCGGGTCCGACGGGTGGGTGGAGAGGAATTCCGGCTGGCCGGCGCCCTTCTGCTGACTCATGCGCACCCACAGCTCGCGAGCGGCGCGCGGGTCATACCCTGCCTTCGCCATCAGGATGAGCCCGAGATGATCGGCTTCCGACTCCTGCTGGCGGCTCCACGGCAAGAGCACGCCGACCGCTGCCCCCGCTCCCAGAAGCGAGCCTACGGCCTGGACGGTGGCGGGATTGCCGCGGGACAGGGCTGCCATGGTCGTCTCGAGACCGACGTTCACGAGCAGCTGCTGGCTCACGCGCTCCCCGCCGTGACGGGCCACGACGTGGCCAATCTCATGACCGAGGACAGCGGCCAGTCCGTTCTCGTCGCGGGTGACGGGCAGCATCCCCGTGTACACCGCCACCTTGCCGCCCGGTAAGGCGAAGGCGTTCGCCGTCTTGTCGTTCTGGATGAGCCGGTATTCCCACTGGTACTCGGTGCGGCCGCTGACCGCGGCGATCCGCGATCCCACCCGCTTGACCATCTCTGTCGCCACGGGGTCGGACGACAGCTTCTCCTTGGCGAGGGTCTGCGTGTAGGCCTGGGCGCCCATCTGGACTTCCTGCTCCGCGGAGATGAGCTGAAGCTGCGACCGACCCGTATACGGCACCGTCTCGCAGGCCGCCCCCATGACCGGCGCCGCCAACGCGAGGAAGAGCCTTCGAGAGATGCGGGGATCGTGCATGCCGGAATTCTACCAGACGGGCACATTCCTCAAGGTGACGACGGTGGCCATGATCGCTTCGGCCCTCGCGCGACCTGTCTCGAGCTCTATCCTCACCGACACCACCTGCCCGAGATCGGTCGTGGCGGCGCCCTCACGGTCGAGATAGGACAGGGCGAGGCGACGGACGCCCTCGGCGATGGGCTGAGCGCCCCCGCCGGCGTCGCGTCGCAGCGTGGTCTCGCCGGACCGCAGGAGGTAGGTGACCCGCTCGCGCGTCGGATCGATCACGCCATTGCCGTTCAGGTCCCTCTGGAAGACGACCCGGGTCGGCTCGGCCACGAGCAAGACCTTGAAGCCCGCTCCGGTCGGATCATAGCCGGCCTCTTTGAGCTCGCGCGCCATGCGCTCGAGAGCCACCCGCGCGGACTGCTGCGCCTCGACGCGGCCCGCGCCCCAGCCCCAGGCGGCCAGCCCCGATTGCAGCAGCATCGCCGTCGCCGCCATCACGAGGCCCAGGAGCCCGAGGGCCACGAGGAGCTCGGCCAGGGAGTAGCCCGCCGTTCGCCGCGCCATGCCGGCAGACTGGCGCGCGCGTCCTGACGGCGTCAATGTCCAATATCGGTCGCGCCGCCACGCCGTGACACGTATCGCTCAGGAGTCGGGAAGGGCGCGCGCGAGGAGGCGCGCGGCCCGCTGCCCGCGACCCATCGCGGGCTACTCAGTCGAGGATGGGCTTGGGCGGATCGGTCGAGTAGTCGTAGAAGCCGCGCCCCGTCTTCCGCCCCAGATCGCCGCGCTTGACGCGCTTCTCGAGCTCGGCCGGGGGGTAGTCGTTGGGATTCTTCGTGACTTCGAAGGTCTCGAGACGGGCGTTGTAGCCGATATCGAGACCGGAGAGGTCGCCCAGCTTGAAAGGCCCGAGCGGATGATTCAGTCCCAGCTCGACGGCCTTGTCGATGTCGGCATGATTCGCCACGCCCTGCTCGAGACAGTAGTAGGCCTCGCGGACGAGGGCGCGGAGGATGCGGTTGACGAGGAACCCCGGGAGCTCTTTGCGAAGGGTGACGGGCTCCCGGCCACTGCGGCGCGTGACCTCGGCGGTGATCTCCAGGGTCTCCTCCGTCGTCCACTGCCCCTTGACGACCTCGACCAGCTTCATGACGAGAGGCGGATAGAAGTAGTGCATGTTGACGCACTTCTCGGGCCGCTTGGTCGACGGCGCGATCTGGGAGTTCATGAGGGTGGACGAGTTGGTGGCGAGAATGGTGTGGGGCGGGCAGAAGCGGTCGAGCTTGGCAAAGCACTCCTTCTTGGGCTCGAGGCGCTCGACGATGGCTTCGATGGCAAAGTCGGCATCGCGCGCGGCCTTCTCGAGATCGGGCTCGAGGCGAACGCGGGCGATGGCCTCTTCCATCTTGTCCTTGGTCATCTGGCCCTTCTGGACGCGGCGCTCGAGCTGCTTGCGGTTCCCGGCCATGCCCTTCTGCAGGAGCTCCATGGTGAGGTCGTTCAGGGTGATCTCGTACCCGTGGAGCGCGGACTGCATGGCGATCTGGGCGCCCATCTGCCCCGCCCCCACTACGAGAATGCGTTTGACGTCATCGGCTTTCATGTCGCCTCCTTCGTGGTCATTGCTCAGTCGATGGGGGGTGTCAGGTGGGCCCAGGGCTGGGCCTTTTCGAAAGCGTGGGCGGCGCGGAGCACCGTCACGTCGTCGAAGCGCCGGCCGACGATCTGGAGGCCGACGGGCAGCTTGTCGGCGGTGAAGCCGGCGGGGATCGAGCAGGCCGGCTGCCCCGTCATGTTGAACGGATACGTGTACGGGATCCACTCGTAGCTATCGGCCGGCCGCCCGGCGATCTCGCCGGGGTTATCGAGGCCGACCTTGAAGGGCGGGCAGGCCACGGTGGGCGAGAGCATGAGGTCATACGTCTCGAAGAGTCGCCTCGGGTGATCCCACCAGGCCATGCGATCAAACCAGGCCTGCACGTACGTCGTCGGTCCCCACGATAGGGTCTCGTCGATGAGGGCGGCCAGCCCCGCATCGATGTCGGCGCGCCGCTCGGGCAAGAAGGGCGCCAGGCGCGTGGCGATGCCGCCGCAGAAGATGGCCTTCCAGGGCTGCTTGGGCAAGGGCCACTTGGGATTGACTTCCTCCACGCGGCAGCCGAGCTCGCGAAAGCGCTTGGCCGCGCGCGCGCACACCGCCGTCACCTCGGGGTCCACCAGCTTGGCATAGCCGGGATCGGGCACCCAGGCGATGCGCAGCCCCTTCAGCGATCCCTTGAGGGCTTTCACGTAGTCCACTCGCTCGGCGGGGAGGGAGAACTGATCGCGCGAATCGGGGCCCGCGCACACGTTCATCATGAGCGCGGCGTCCGTCACCGTGCGGGTCATGGGTCCGATATGCGAGAGGCTCCACGCCGCGCTCGCCGGATAGGCGGGGATGCGCCCGAAGGACGCCTTGTGGCCGAAGATGCCCGCGAAGGACGCGGGAATGCGGATGGAGCCGCCCCCGTCCGTCCCGATGGCCAGCGGCCCCAGGCCCGCCGCCACCGCCGCGCTGGCCCCACCGCTCGAGCCGCCGGGCGTCCGGTCGAGGTTCCACGGATTTCGCGTGACGCCGAAGAGCAGATTGTGCGTGGCGCCGATCCAGCCCATGGTCGGCGTGTTGGTCTTGCCGAGCTGTATGGCCCCGGCCTCCACCAGGCGTTCCACCATGGGCGCGGTTTCGGTGGGGACATTGTCGGCATACAGCCGCGTCCCGAAGGTGGTCCGGATGCCCTTGGTGATGACGAGGTCCTTGGTCGAGAACGGCACGCCGTGCAGCGGCCCGAGCTTGGCCCCTCTCTTCATGACCGTGCGCTCGGCCGCCCGGGCCGCCCGCATGGCCTGATCGGCCGTGATGGTGACGAAGGCGTTGAGGGTCGGGTTCAGCTTCTCGATGCGGGCGAGCACGGCCTTTATCACCTCGACCGGCGAGACCTTCCGGCGCCGGATGGCCGCGGCCATCTCCGAGGCCGGCATCCAGCAGAGCCCATCCGAAGCCATGGGAGCCTCCTTCCCGCCGGGCACCTCAGGCGCCCCGCAGTCGTGGATCGAGCGTGTCGCGAAGGGCATCGCCGAGGAGATTCGAGCCGAAGACGGCCAGACTGATGGCGATTCCCGGGAAGAGCACGAGGTGCGGCGCCTTCTGCGCGTACTCCGCGGCCGAGACGGAGAGCATGCGACCCCACGACGGGTATGGCTCGGGAACGCCCAGCCCCAGGAAGGACAGGGTCGCCTCGACGAGAATGGCGCTGCCGAGCTGCGCGGTGGCCAGCACGATGAAAGGGCCGACGGTGTTGGGCAGGATGTGGCGGAAAGCGATCCGGAGATGGGTAACGCCGAGGGCGCGGGCGGCTTCCACGTACTGGAACTCGCGGATGCTGAGCACGCTCGCGCGGATGACGCGCGCGGCCCGCGGCATGATGGGGATCGAGATGGCCACGATCACGTTCTGGATGGAGGGGCCGAGGGCCGCGGACATGACGAGAGCGAGCACGAGGAGGGGCAGGCCCTGCAGGATGTCCATGACGCGCTGGACGACGAGGTCGGTCTTGCCGCCGATATATCCCGAGAGGAGCCCGATGATGCCTCCCAAGAAGGAGGCGAGAATCGTGGAACCCACCCCGACCATCAGGGACACGCGCGCGCCGTGGATGATGCGCGAGTAGATGTCGCGGCCCAGGTGATCGGTGCCCATCCAGTGCGCCGCGCTCGGGCGGGCCAGCGTGTCGGCGGCCTCGGTGGCGATCGGATCGTGGGTCTGGATGACGTCGGCGAAGATCGCCATGAGGACGATCACCAGCATGATGGCGGCCCCCCCCGCCCCCAGGGGCTTCTTGCGGCAGAAGCGCAGGATGGTGGGAAGGACTCCCTCGCGGCTGGCCCCCTGGCGCGCGGCAGTGGAGAGTCTGACCTCGACGGTGGCGGGCTCAGCTGCCATAGCGAACGCGCGGATCGAGGACGCCGTACAGCATGTCCACGGTGAGGTTGGACAGGATGACCACGATGGCGATGAACATGACCAGGTTCTGCACGATCGGGTAGTCGCGCCACGAGATGGCCTGGACGAGAAAGCGCGCCACGCCGGGGAGATTGAACACGGTCTCCGTGACCACGAGCCCTCCGATGAGGAAGGCGAACTCGATGCCGATCACCGTCACCACGGGCAGGATCGCGTTCTTGAGGGCGTGGCTCCAGATCACCGTCTTCTCCGCCTGCCCCTTGGCGCGCGCCGTCCGGATGTAGTCCTCACGCATGACTTCGAGGAGAGCGGAGCGGGTGATGCGCATCATGAGCGCCGAGGAGCGGTAACCGACGGCGAGGGCGGGGAGCAGGAACTGGATGGCGTGGAGCGGTAAGTTCTCCCACGGGGATACGTAGGTCACGGGGGGGATCCAGCCGATCCAGGCGACGAGAACCAGGATGATGACCATGGCCAACCAGAAGGACGGCATGGAGAGCCCGGCCAGGCTGACGACGCGGAGGACGTAGTCGAGGGCGGTGTCCTGACGGACGGCGCTGATCACGCCCGTGGGCACGCCCAGGAGCACGGCGATGATGAGCGAGAGCACCGCGAGCTCCACGGTGACCGGGATGAGCGGCCGGATGATCTCCCAGGCCGGAAGATCGTAGCGGTACGACTTGCCCAGATCGCCCACGAGGAGGCGTCGGATCCAGTCGAGGTACTGTACCCAGAGCGGCCGGTCGAGACCGAGCTCCTTCTCGATGGCCACTCGCTCGGACGGGTTGACGTACCCGCCCGTCGAGAACAGGATGTCCACGATGTCCCCCGGGGCCAGACGCAGGAGGACGAAGATCACCAGCGACATCCCGAACAGCGTCAGCGCCGCGATGCCGAGACGCTGGGCGAGATAGGTCTTCACGTCCCCGGGGCTACTTGTCCCGCCACACGTCAGTCATGCGGCCGAAGTTGTAGATGTTGTTGTGGGGGATCATGTTGTGGACGTGCGGCCACACCGTGAAGTAATCGAGCTTCCAGTCGAGGATGGGCCGCGCCGCCTCCTCCTCGAGCTTCTTCTGCAGGGCCGCGAGCATCTCGAGCCGCTTCTGGGGATTGAGCTCCTGCGACTGCTGGTCGATCATCTTCATCACGGTCTCGTTGCAGTACTGGCTATAGTTGCGCGGCGAGCCGCACGCGTAGTTCTCGTAGAAGTTGGCGTCGGGATCGTCCACGCCGAGACCCGTCAGGTTGGCCCCGATCTGGTAGTCGCCGCGCGTGGCCATGGCGTGCCACTGGGCCGTCTCCACCTGCTTGAGCGTCGCCTCGATCCCGATCTGCTTCAGCTCGTTGATCACGAAGGAGGCCATGTCCACGTAGACGGCGATGGCGCGCGTGACGATCTCGACCTTGAGGGGCTTCTCGGGCGTGTGGCCGACCTCGGCCATGAGCTTCCGGGCCTTGTCCTTCATGTCGGCGGCCTTGCCATAACCGGGGAGGGCCAGGAGCCCCTGCTCGGCGATGCCCCAGACGCCCCAGGGCTTGGGGGCCAGCGAGGCGCCGAGGACGGCCCCGCCCTGGTGCACGGCCTGGATGAGGCCGCGACGGTCGATGCCGTAGCTCACGGCCAGACGGACCTTGGGATTGTCGAAGGGCGGCTTCTTGACGTTCATGATGATGTTGTCGCTGACCGTCTGCCCGACCGGCGTGACCACGAGCTGCGGCACCGCCTTCTTGAGCTGCTCGGAGGCGGTCTTGGTCGTCTCGCCCGGGAAGGACACGTCGAGCTTGCCCGCCTGGAGGGCGGAGACGCGGGTGCCGCGGTTCTCGATCACCACGTAACGAAGAGTGTCGAGGTAGGGGCGGCCCTTGACGAAGTAGTCGGGGTTCTTCACGTAGTCGACGTACTCGCCCTTGCGCCACTCCTTGACCTTGAAAGGTCCCGTGCCGATGCAACCCGTGCGATAGCTCGCCGGGGGCACGTGGGCGGCGTAGATGGGGGTGTAGCCCGAGGCCAGCATCAGGAGCAGCGAGGGCTGGGGGCGCTTGAGTCGGAAGACGACCGTGTGCGAATCGGCGGCCTCCACGGCCTCGATATTGGCGTACCAGTCCTTGCGCGGATTGATGCGAAGCTTGGCTTGGGCTTCGGGCGCCTCGCGCAGCATGTCGAACGTGAACTTGACGTCGCGCGAGGTGAACGGCTTGCCGTCGTGCCACTTGACGTCTTTCCGGAGGAAGAAGACCAGGTTCCGGTAGTTGTCCTGCCAGGACCACTTCTCGGCCAGCTCGGGAAGAAGGGTCTCGAGGCTCTCCGTACGCTTCAGCTGGTCGAAAAAGACCAGGTTGTTGAAGCACGGCAGTGACGGATAGCTCGTGGAGATGGTCGACGTCTCGTGCACCGCGAAGCCCTGGGACAGGTCCTCGCGCAGCATGATGTTGAGGTGTCCACCGGGCTTCGGTGCCTGAGCGTGCGCGGCGGAGGTGAAGCCGGTGACCGCCAGGACCAGCCACAGGAACGCGGCGACACGGAAACGCGTCATTGTGTTCCCTCCCTGCGAGTCTTTCGGCACTCTGCTAGTCCTCTGGTGGGAGAGAACCGCGGACGGTCGAGGAAGGATTCCTCGGCACAGGGCAATATACGCGAAGGGACTCGCGCTCTCAACCTCTATGCCCTGGCCAGAGCCGGCGGTGCCGGTGCCCTGGCCGGGGCCTAGGCATGTTACGCGCCGCGTTACTTCGTGGCGCTACGCGGCGCTCACCCCTGGAGACGAGAGCAGCCACTTCACGCGGATCTCCATGGTGACCAGTTCCGGCCCGCGCTTTTCCTGAATCGCCTCCACCAGGTCGCCCACGCGGATCTCGGCAAGCGAGATGGGATAGCCATCGACGCCGAAGAGCGCGGTCGTCCCTTCGTCGATCTCGATGAGACCGGTGGCGTCTTCGGCCTCGAGGACGAGGCTGCCCCTTCGACCATCATTCTCCATGACAATGCCGCTGCGGCAGGTCGCGCTTGAATCGGCATCAAGGCGCCGAGCGCTCAGGGCGAGGAGGCCGGCGAAGGGCCAGCCCGCGACCAGCACGAGCCAGTTCATGGGCTGCCCCGTCTCGTAGTCCGGCGCGCATCGCGCCGAGTCAACAGTTCCTCGAGCGCGACCGGGCGCGAGCCACCCCGCCGGCGGAGCTCCGGCTCGGCCACGATGGGGCGGCGCCGGATCCGTAGCGCCAACCCGCTGCGCACGGCGCGCTCGGCGTAGAAGCGGAGGAGCCAGCGGCACATGAGGGGCCGCCGGCGGTTGTAGCCGAAGCGTCGCTTGTACTCGGCCGCGGAGGTCTCGTGCCCCAGCAGGTGGGTATTGGTCAGCTGCCGGAACGCGCGGCCACAGATGAGGCAGATGATGCGCTCCTCCTCGATGGCCTGGCGGGGATCCAGTTTGAGCGCGGCCAGCCATTCCGTCGATCGCGGCCGCGGGGTCGATAGGAGCGAAGGCGTCGGCAGGGCGGCGGCCAGGGGGCTCATCTCATCGCCTCCGCGGCCCGTTCGGCGCGCATGAAGCCTCCCGCCATCATCATTCGGCGTTGCGTGTTCGTCATGACGTGCTCCCCTCGAACAACGTGTGAGCCTGCGACGCAGGGCGCGCAGGCGTGGTGCACTACTGAACGGCGACGTTCGATGTCCGCTGTGCGCCCGCCCAGTGCTGAACGAACTCATCCACCCGGCCCATGGCCATCTCGTCACGCCCGGCCAGCTCGCGCGCGACGCGGACGCCCTGCTCGACCAAGTCGCGATCGCCGAGCCGCGCGAAGGCCTCGGTGACACGGAGCGTGCCCTCGAGGGAGTGGGCTTGGCGGGCCCGGACCATCGCGGAGAGATAGGCGCGGCGCGCCTCCGGCTCCATCGCGCGACGCCCCGGGCCTGCCTCGCCGAGCCGCAGCGCTCCATCACCCACGGCGAGGAACCCTTCCCAGCCCGGGCTGGCCAGCACCGCGAGATCGGCCTTGTGGCGGGCCATCGTTGCCGCCGAGAAGTCGCCGCGCGCAAGAGCGTCGTCCATGTCGCGCAGAGGCGAGATCCACGGCGACTCCTGCTTCGCCGAGGGATCGCCCACTCGAGCGAGCGTCACCTCGAGGGCGGCGAGAACCGCTACCACCGCCATCACGAAATAGAAGACAATCCGTCGGAGCGTTTCGGCGTCCATGGCGTTCCCCTCGCGGGCGCTGAGCATCCCGCTCTCGACCGTTTCCGTGGGAGCCTTGCTCTGTCGCATGCCCCTACAGTTCGCAAGTGGGGTGCCATGAAGAATCCGTTGCAGATCAATACGTTGTGGTGGTCAGGGTAGGTGGTCAGTGGTCAGAGTGGTAAGAAGCTGAGCAGCGATTTGAGCAGTAAGGGTACTCTAGCGGCGCTATCGATCCGCTCATCAGGAGCAGTAGCGAGCGGCCGCCTATGACGTTCTAAACGGCGGTCACCCTCAGGGAGGGCGTGCGTGAAAGCCCACAAGAAGGTCAAGCTCGGCAAGCACCCGCCTCGAATCGACTACCGAGCGTTCAGGCTTGCCGACTATGTCACCCGGAAGCTTCCGCCGCCGCCCCTGAAGGCAGATCTCACGGCCAAGGTAGACACCTGGCCCATGATGGGAAACGACGAGTACAACGATTGCGCGTTCGCCGCAGCCGGCCATCTCATCATGGAGTGGACGGCGAATACCGGACGTCCCGTCACTCCGGGCGAGAAATCCATTCTCGCCGCGTATTCGGCCGTGACGGGCTTCGTCAAGAAGAAGGGTGGGCACGGGCCCGGGGCGGTCGTACTCGATGTGCTCAATCACTGGAGGCAGCGCGGCATTGCCGGACATCGGATCGCCGCCTTCCTCTCCCTCACCCTCAAGGATCGCGAGGAGATCAGGGAGGCCGTAGCCCGGTTCGGAGGATGCTATCTCGGTCTGAATTTCACCAGGGAGCGCAAGGATTTTCCGCTCGTATTGTCAAAGGCGAATCTCTGGCGCGTTCGCCCCGGAAAGCGCGGAGGCCCGGGAAAGCCCAATCCGAACAAGGGGCATGTGGTCGCCGTCGTGGGCTACGATCCGCGAGCCCTCACCTGCGTCTCCTGGGAGGACACGTACCAGATGACCTGGAAATTCTGGGAACGATATGCTGACGAAGCCTTCGCGATCATCAGTCCCGACTGGCTCAGGGGCAAGAGGCTGCCCGTCGAATTCAATCTGCCCGCGGTGCTGGCTGACTTGAAAAAAGTGAAGAGATTGAAGAGGCAGAGAAGGGCGATGAGCGGAACGAACTGAGTCCGGAGCGCCCCTGACAATCTGCTGTCGTGGATCCCATGGACCCGCTGGCTGAGCTTCTCGGAGAGAGCGCGGCGATGGAGGCCGTCCGCGAACAGATCCGGCGGCTGCTCACCCGCCGCGAAACGGGGCGCCGGCTGCCCTCCATCCTCATCACTGGCGACACGGGCACGGGCAAGGGCCTGATTGCGCGCTCCATCCATCGGGCCGGTCCCCGGGCCGCCGGCCCGTTCGTGGACGTCAATTGTGCCGCGATCCCCGAGACGCTGATGGAGGCCGAGCTCTTCGGTTTCGAGCGCGGCGCCTTCACCGATGCGCGGCGGGCCAAGCCTGGGCTGTTCCAAGCCGCGCACCGCGGCACGATCTTTCTGGACGAAGTCGGACTCCTGCCCGAAGCGCTCCAGGCCAAGCTGCTCAAGGCGCTCGAGGAGCGCGCGGTCCGCAGACTCGGCGCCACCACCGCCGATCCCGTGGACGTCTGGATCGTCAGCGCGACCAACGCCGATCTTCAGGCCGCGGTCCGCCAGCGCGCCTTCCGCGAAGACCTCTATCATCGCCTCGCCGTCCTGACCCTCAGGCTTCCCCCCCTCCGCGAGCGCGGTCGCGACGTTCTCATCCTCGCCGAGCGATTCCTCGCGCGCGTCTGCGCGGACTACGCACTGCCGCCGAAGCGCTTTGCCCCCGACGCCGAGGCAACCCTGAGCGCCTATTCCTGGCCCGGGAACGTCCGCGAGCTCGGCAACGTGATCGAGCGGGTAGCCCTCCTCGCCGACGGCGATCTCGTGACCGCCGACATGCTCGACCTCCAGACCGGCCCCGTCGAGGGGCGAGCCACGGTGCCGCCGCCTGCCCCCGTCGCCGTCTCGCTCGACCACGCCATGCGCGAGCATCTTCTTGCCGCGCTGACCCAGACTCGGTGGAACATCTCGCGCACCGCCGCCCTGCTGGGCATCTCACGCAACACCCTGCGGGGGCGAATCGAGAAATTCGGCTTGAGAGAGACGGGCAGCGCCCGCGCGGCCGCGCGGCCCGCCGCGCGGCGCAGCCCGCCCCCCGCACCATCGATCACGCCCGAGAACCGTCCCGCTCAGGTGCCCTCCACCGTCCGCTGGGAGCAGCGCCGGATCACGCTCCTCCGGGCCGCCCTCGTGGTTCCCGCGGAGACGGACGCGTTGTCGGGCACCAGCCGCGCGCTGGATGTGCTCATCGACAAGGTCAAGGTCTTCGGGGGCCGGGTCGAAGAGATCAGCCCGGCCGGACTCCTGGCCTCATTCGGCCTCGAGCCGGTCGAAGAGGCCCCCCGGAGAGCCACCCACGCGGCCCTCGCGATGCAGAAGGTGGCGGACCGAGCCCGACGGGATGACCCGCTCTCCCCGCGCCTGCGGGTGGGGATTCATGTCGCGGAGGTTCGCATTGGACAGGGCAATGACTTCGTGAAGCTGGACAGCGATGACGAGCGCGTCCATCGTGCGACGATCGCGGCACTGCTGGAATCGGCGGGGGCCGACGACATAGTGGTCAGCGCCACCGCCCTGCCGTTTCTCGCGCGACAATTCGAACTGGCTCCCGCGCCCCGGGCGGGGCTCGAGATGCAGGCGTACCGGGTGACGGGCCATGAACGGAAAGGGTTCGAGGTCCTGGGCCGGGTGGGCGCCTTCGTCGGGCGGAGACATCAGTTGGACCTCCTCGACAGCCGCCTGGGATCCGCGGTCGGTGGACACGGGCAGGTGGTGGCTCTGGTCGGAGAGCCGGGCATGGGCAAGTCTCGTCTCGTCTGGGAGTTCACGCGCTCCCGCGGGAGCGCCGTGGGACTCCTGCTGGAGGCATCGGGCGTGTCCCATGGGAGGTCCGCGCCGTTTCTGCCGATCACCGATCTCCTGAGACGGTACTTCCAAATCCAGGAAATCGACAGCGTGGAGCAGATCGCGACCAAGGTCACCATGGCCGTCCGTCGCCTGGACGAGGGGCTCCTGTATTCCCTTCCCGCGATCCAGGCCCTTCTCGATGTCCCCGTGGACGATCCGCGGTGGGGCAAGCTCGACCCGCCGCAGCGGCGCCAGCAGACCCTTGACGCCCTCAAGGGTATCCTGATGCGGGAGAGCCGGCAGCGACCGCTCCTGCTCCTCTTCGAGGATTTGCACTGGATCGATACCGAGACCGCAGCGCTGCTGGACACCCTGATCGAATCCATACCGGCGGCTCGCATGATGCTGCTCGTCACCTATCGTCCGGAATTTCGTCATGCCTGGGGAGGCAGGAGCTTCTACGCCCAGCTGAGCCTCGAGCCCCTATCCACGGAGAGCGCCGGGGACCTTCTTGACGCGCTCCTCGGTCGCGATCCCGGTCTCGGGCCGGTCAAGTCGAGCCTCATCCAGTGGGCCGAAGGCAACCCGTTCTTCCTGGAGGAAAGCGGCCGAACCCTCGTGGAGACCGGCGTATTGGTGGGCGAGCGGGGCGCTTATCGTCTCTCGAAGCCGGTCAAGCATGTGGAGGTCCCTCCCACCGTCGAGGAGATGCTGGCCGCGAGGCTGGCGCGCCTGCCCTCGGAAGAGAGAGACCTTCTCGACTGCGCCGCCGTCATCGGGAAGGACGTCCCCCTGCCCCTCCTTCACGCGGTCACCGATCTGGCGGACCTGGACGTATTCTCGCGGATGCGACAACTGCAAGGGGCCGAGCTGCTCTACGAGACAGGCAGCTTCCCCAAGGTCGAGTACACCTTCAAGCACGCCCTGACCCACGAGGTCACGTACCGGACGATTCCCCCGGAGCGTCGACGCGACCTCCACGGCAGAGTAGTTGCGGCGCTCGAGCGGCTGTCGCCCGAGGCCATCCAGCAGCTCGGATACCACGCGTTCAGGGCCGAACGATGGTCACAGGCGCTCCCCTATCTCCGCCAGGCCGGGATCAAGGCGGCGGCTCAGGCCGCCAACCGGGAAGCGGTAGTCTGCTTCGAGCAGGCCTTGTTCGCCCTCGATCACGTTGCCGAGAGCCGCGAGCGGATCGAGCAGGCCGTCGATCTCCGATTCGACCTGCGGACCGCCCTCCTGCCCCTCGGCGAGTTCGCCGCCATGATGTCGCATCTGGGCACGGCTCAGGAGCTGGCGGAGTCTTTGGCTGACCAGGAGCGGCTGGGACGCGTCCACGCATTTCTCGCGGATTATTTCCGGCAGATCGGCCAGTACAGGGAGGCGATCGAGACGGGCCGGCGAGGCCTCGCCATTGCCCTCGCCCTCGGCGATCTCCCGCTCCAGGTGGCGACGCAGATGTACATGGGTCATGCCTTCCACGACCTCGGCGACTACCGGCGCGCGAGCGATCTGTTCAGGGAGAACGTGACGGCCATCGCGCCACCGCTCAGGGGCAAGCGGTTGGGGCTCCCCTACGTGGCATCCGTGCACTCGCGCACGTGGCTCGTCTTGTGCCTCGCCGAGCTGGGTCAGTTCGCTGAGGGCGCCGCCCTCGCGCGGGAAGCTCTGGAGATCGCCGAGTCCGCAGACGAGGTCGCGACTCTCATCTCCGCCTGCTACGGGCTGGGGCGGCTTCACCTTCGGCGGGCCGACTTTCCCCAGGCCATTCCCGTGCTCGAGCGTGGGCTCGAGCTCACCCGCGCCTGGAACATCCGCCTCTGGTCCGCCGTGCTCGCGGAGGACCTCGGCTCCGCGCACGTCCGGTCCGGGCGGATCCACGAAGGCATTTCCCTGCTGGGGGAAGCCATCGAGCTCCACCGCGCCATGCGGGGAACAGCGGGGCAGTCACGCCGCCTGACCTCGCTCGGCGAGGCCTACCTCGCCGCCGGTCGAGCGGAAGAGGCGGCCGCCCTCGCGGAACGTGCCCTCGAGCTCTCGCGCGCACACCAAGAGCGCGGTAACGAAGCCTGGGCGCTCCGCCTTCAAGGCGACCTTGCCGCGCGCCCGGGCTCCGCGGGGCTCGCGCGCAGCGACGCCGCCTACCGGGACGCGCTCGCCCTGTCCCGAGAACTCGGCATGCGCCCGCTCGAAGCGCAGTGTCAGCTCGGGCTCGGCCGGCTTCAGCGGATGCTCGGGCAGCGCGACGTCGCCCTCGAGAACCTTGCCGCCGCCCTGGCGGCCTTTGGCGAGCTCGAGATGGAACTCCACCGGGGCCAGGCTCAGGCAGAGCTTGGCGCCTTAGGTTAGGCCTTTGCCCTCGCGCTTTCTCTCTATGCTCACCGGACCGACCTTGAGGGCGTATCGGCTCGCGAGGAGCTCCAGCTCGAGCCTGACCGCTTCCGCCTCGAGCCGACCGAGCTCGGCGGAGATCTCGAATCCGACCACGGCTCGGCTCCGGTGCCGTCGATGCCGCTCGCGCGGTCCCCTGGCCTGGCCTGCCATGCCCTGCCTATCTTCCGCGGCCCTTCTTGCGCTTCTTCGCCGTCGCCCCGGCCCTGCGCGGCTTAGGATGGTAGCGAATCGAGACCACCCTGGCCCGGATGCCTTTATGCTTCTTGAGGAACGCGACCATGTCCTTCTTGAAACGCTCCCATTGCCTCGGCGACGTCGGACCATGCACCACCATCTGCAACGTTTGCATCTCACCCACTCCCAAATGTTGAGCCATCACAGCTCTCCTCATCCCCGAAGGGATCGGCGGTGCGCAGCAGTCCCTACCCTCTCGCGTCCTCAATGCCCTCGAACACGTCCACACCTCTGAAGATCTCCGCCGGCGTGTCGAGATCTCGCGCCATGTAGTAGCCCTCCGTCGCGTCGTAGGGATCGGCAATGTCCACCCGCTCGCCGAGCGCCAGACGCACGTGGGTCAAGGCCATGTTGTGCTTCCCCGCGAGGTCGAAAATGGGAGTGCCCGATAGCATGCGGCCGACATTGATCTCGGTCACGCAGGGCTCGCCGTCCGTGTTCTCCTTGAGGTCGACGCTGAAGGCGCCGGAGGCATCGGGGTCGACGGCACGGACGGCCGCCGCGCTGACCTCCGCGACCCGGGGCTCGCGCACGGTCTTGTGCACTCCACCCACGGAGGAGACGCCGCTCGGCGTGTGGCCGCCCCCGAAGTATGAGAGCCGCTCGGTGGTCTTGATGAGGACGAGCGAGCCGTCCATCCAGAGACTCTGGCAAGCGTAGTCCCGCCCGGGAAGGTACTCCGACAGGGTGAAGGCATCATGCGGCACTCCGCGCATCTCCTGCCAGTAGCGAATCCAGCCGCGGGCGTGCTCGGAAGTTCTCACCGGGGTTGCCGCCACGGACCCGGCACCCTTGCGAATGCGGCACCACACGATCGAGTGGAGAGCCAGCTTCTCGAATGCTTCCTCGACGGTGGCTAAGCTCTCGACGGGGACGGTGGCCGGGACGGGCACGCCCCGAGAGGCCAGGCGGCAGGTCAGCGAGTACTTGTCCTGACAGAGATCGATCACCCTGTCCGCGGGAAGGAAAACGTGGCAGGGCAGCTCGTGGCGCAGTCGGGAGATCGTCTTGACGTCCTCGTCCGTGTTCGGGATCACGAGATCGACCCGGGCCTTGGCGACGACGCGGCGGAGACTCGAGGCAAACCCACGCTCGTCCGGTCGACACACAAGATAGTTGCGATCGGCCGTGGATTTTCTCAAGGAGAACACGTCGTGGTGACAGCCGACCACGACGAGGGAGCGATCTCCAGCCTTGAGACTGCGGATGAGATTGTTGGTCGCGCCCGTGCCGGCCCGGAGAACAAGGACGGTCCGCCTGGCCCGTTTTGGCCGACTCCTCCGCTTGCTCGTACCCTCGGGCACGGCGGGAGTCTAGTGGATGGAGAAAGAGCGTGTCAAGCCGCCGGCGTATGACGCCATGTCTCTCTCGACCCGTGTGGACCCGCGCCCGCCAGAACGCGATGCTATACTGCCGCGGCATGTCCGGCCTCGAGTCCGACGGATCACCGCTTCCGCCCGAGCCTGCGCCCGGAGCGCCCCGCCCGTTCTTCCATCCAAAGCTCACCTGGCTCAACACGGCCCTCGTTCTGCTCATCACCGGCTATCTCCTGCACCTCAGCGGCGGCGGGCCCCTGGAGCACCTCCGCTCGCCGGAGGACTCTCTCGAGCGCCTGACGGAGCGAGAGATGGACGCGAGGGCGGCGCTGGCCCGCGCAACCCCTTTCGAACGCCGCCTCTACGCCGCGCTGTCGAGCGGTGACGAAGGGCTCGAGGACTGGATTCGCTGGCACGACGAGCTGGCCCAGCGGGTGGACTCTCCCGAAGTCGAGCTCGAGCGCTTCGTCCTGCTCGGCGAGGCCAAGCAGACCGACGCGCTCCGTGAGGGAATCGAACACTGGGAGCGCTCGGGTGACGAGGTCGCGCGCATGAAGGAATGGCTCGCCGCCGCCTATCTCGTCCCGGCCATCGACCGATCGACCGCGCGGGCCCTCATGGCCGAGGTGCGGGACACCCTCCCCGCGGGCTGGTTCGCCGACACCCTGGTGGCGCGTATCGCCCAGCGCGCGGGAGACGCGGTGGCGCGAGCGCAGGCGGAGTCGGCCACGGTGACGCGAGGGACCGCTCTCCTGCGGCGGTGGCTCGTGCTCGAAGCGGGCGGGCTCGTGCTCGTCGTGGCCGGGCTCGCGGGGCTCACGGCCATGCTCGTCACGCGCGTGGACCTGCGCATCGCGAATGCGCGCATGCCGGCAGACTTCTCGCTCCTCGAGGGCTACGGTCTCTTCATCCGTGGCGCCCTGGGCTTCCTTCTCGCGGGCATCGTGCTGGGCATCACCATCCCTCCGGACAGCGGGCTCGAAGTCGTGACGGGGCCGGCGACGGCCGCGCCGATCGTGCTCCTCACCCTCTGGTACGTGCGCTCGCGCGGGCTCGCGCTCACGGAGGCCCTCGGCCTGCGGCCGGCGGTCCACGACCTGCCCAAGCTCGCCTGGGTCAGCTTCACCCTCGTCGGCGTGGCCATCGCGGGGGAGGCCGCGGCAACCTTCGCCCTGGACGCGCTCCACCTGAGCGCCCACTGGGCCGACGGCCTCCAGGAAAACCTCATCTGGGGCTCATGGGGCATGGTGGCGAGAGAAACGGTGGACAGCGTATTCTGGGCCCCCCTCGCGGAGGAGATCGGATTTCGCGGCGTGCTCTACCCGGCCCTCCGCACGCGGTGGGGCGCGGGGGCGGCGGCCGCGATGACGGCGGCGGTCTTCGCCGCCGCCCACGGCTACGGGGTAGCGGGTTTCGCGGCCGTCTTCTGGAGCGGCATCCTGTGGGCGTGGGCCTACGAGCGGACAGGAAGCATTCTGCCGAGCCTGGCCGCCCACGCCTTCAGCAATGCGGCGGCCACCGCCGGAGTGGTTCTCCTCCTCCGCCTCTAGCCCTTCAGCGAAGCTACGAAGGCGGCGATACCTGCCTCGCCCACCTGGGTATCCTGCTCGCCCGTGCCTCCGCTGATCCCCACGCCGCCGACGACATCACCTTCGACCTCGATGGGGAAGCCGCCCACGAAGATGGCGAACTTGCCGGGGTGCATGGCGTGGATGCCGAAGGCCTCGTTCCCGGGCAGGGCGGGACCGGATGGCGGCGCGTTGAACTTGTGGGTGGCGCGACGGTGTCCGGCCGCGGTGAAAGCCTTGGCCATGGCAATCTCGACGCCCGTGATGCGGGCCCCCGTCATCCGGTGCAGCGCGATGGGATGCCCCCCGTCGTCACAGACGCAGATCGTCTCCGTCACCCCGATGACCTTGGCCTTGGCTTCGGCCGCCTCCAGAATGATGCGCGCGTCCTCGAGCGTCAGCCGCTTGACCGTGATCATCCGTGCCGTCCCTCGTGGGCGCGGTTCATGGCAGGTCCACCCAGATTTCGCCCGACTCGACCCGGACGGGATAGGTGGCAATCGCGGTCCCGCGGGCCGGCAACAGGCACTGCCCCGAGCGCACGTCGTACATCCACCCGTGCCAGGGACAGGTCAGCCTCGTCCCCTTGAGCACCCCCTCGCCGAGCGGACCGCCTTGGTGCGAACACGTGCTGCCGCAGGCGTAGACCTGGTCGCCCACACGCGCGAGCACCACCGAGTTTCCCCCTACCTCCACGAGCTTGCAGCCGCCCGCCGGGAGATCGGTGAGCGCGGCGGCGTGATGCTCGGCCACGCCGCTCCTGCCTAGAGGTCTTCCTTCAGCACGTAGGCGCGGTGCAGGCCGCTCATGTACTGCCAGCGCATCTCCGTGGCCTGGCGCACCTGCTCGACGGCTTCGGCCTGCTTCTCCGGCGTGGTGCTGTGACCCTCGACGATCTGATAGCCACGCTCGCCGTGCACCTCGTCGGCCTCGATGTGGATCGCGAAGAACTCGACCTCGTGGTCGCTGAACCCGTAGTGCGTCTTCAGGGGCGGCAGGTTGCGCTGGTAGATGCCGGGTACCTGGGACTCGAGCCCGACGAGCAGGCCGGCGGCGGCGATGTGGAAGGGCCGCTGGGAGGTCTCGTAGCACCAGGCGGTGAGGGCCCGGGTCGTGGGCAGCTGCGTGGCCGTCTCCACCTGCGTGCGGCTGACCCCGCAGGCCTCGGCGAAGCGGATCAGGAGATCGACGTGCTTCACGCCTGATTCTTCTTCCACGATGTTCTCGAGCAGGAAGTCGCGGGCATCCGAGTCCGGACACTCGGCGTAGACGGCCGCGCACCACCGCGCGAACTGCGAGACGTACTGGTAGTGCTGGCACGCCCACGCGCCAAGCTGCGCGCGCGACAGCTCGCCCTTCACCCATTTCTCCGTGAAGGGGTTCATCCGGCTGTGCTTCGCGGCCACGGCGCCTTCCAGGCGCTGGCGGAAGGGACTCTTGCTCTCGCTCATGGTGGCCTCCTGTGGGTTAGGCGCGCGCGTCGTCGTAGAGATGACAGGCGACCGTCACGTTCGCCGCAGATTGGAGCTTCGGCTCCTCCTCAGAGCAGCGCGCCATGACCTTGGGACAGCGCGGGTGGAAGCGGCAGCCGGAGGGCGGATTGAGCGGGCTCGGGACCTCGCCGGCGAGCACGTCCTCCTCGCGCGCTTCGTCGGGGTGCGCGGGCAGGGCCGCCGCGAAGAGGGCCTGCGTGTACGGATGCGCGGGGCGCGCCGCGACATCCGCCGCCGCTCCGATTTCGACGATACGCCCCAGGTACATCACGGCGATCGTGTGACTCATGTGCGCCACCGCGGCCAGGTCGTGGGCGATGAAGAGGTAGGCGAGGCCAAGGTCTCGCTGGAGATCCCGCAGCAGGTTCAGGATCTGGGCGCGGATGGAGACATCGAGGGCCGAGACCGGCTCGTCGAGGATCACCAGCCGGGGCGAGAGGGCGAGCGCGCGCGCGATGGCGATGCGCTGGCGCTGGCCGCCCGAGAACTCGTGCGGAAAGAGCTCGCTGGACCGCGCGGGAAGGCCGACCACGTCGAGCAGTCGCGCGATGCGTGCGGCGATCTCCGGCTTCTCCAGACGCTCGTGGGTGATGAGGGGCTCGGCGATGATGGCCCCCACGCGCATGCGCGGGCTGAGGGAGGCAAAGGGATCCTGGAAGACGGCCTGGACGCTCCGGCGATAGCGATGGAGGCCCTCGCCGTTCAGCGTGGTCACGTCCGTTCCGTCGAAGAGAAGCTCGCCGGCCGTCGGCTCCTCGAGCCGCAGGAGGAGCTTGGCCGTGGTGGTCTTTCCGCAGCCGCTCTCCCCCACGATCCCCAGCGTTCGCCCGGGCTCGATCGCGAACGAGATGCCGTCGACCGCGCGCACCGCGCCGCCGCCGCGACCGAAGAGCCCGCGACCAACCGGGAAGAGCTTGGTCAGGCCGCGGGCCTCGAGGAGTGCCGTCATGGGGGCGAGGGGCTTCCTTTAATTAGGGCTAGATAGGGCGTTCGGAGGCCAGCCAGCACCGTGCGTGATGCGCGACGGCAACCCGGACTTCCGGGGGAGCCTCGGCGCGACACCGCTCCACGACCAGCGGGCAGCGGGGGTGAAAGGCGCAGCCAGGGGGGAGGGCGGCGGGATCGGGCGGTTGCCCGCCTATGGCCGTGAGCCGCGCCGTGGGGTCACCCAGGCGCGGAATGGACTCGATGAGCGCCCGCGTGTAGGGATGCGCGGGGGCGTCGAAGATGCGGCGCACGGGGCCGAACTCGACGAGACGGCCAGCATACATGACGGCCACGTCATCGCACATCTTGGCCACGATGCCGAGGTTGTGGGTGATGAAGATCAAGGCGAGGTCGCGCTCGCGCTGGATCTCGCGCAGCAGCTGCAGGTACTGGGCCTGGATGGTCAGGTCCAGGCTCGTGGTGGGCTCGTCGGCGATGAGGAGCTTGGGCTCGCAGGAGATGGCGATGGCGCCCACCACACGCTGGCGCATCCCGCCCGACATCTCGTGCGGGTATTCGCCCACCCGCCGTTCGGGCACCGCGATGCGGACGGCCGCGAGCAGGTCGCGCGCGCGCGTCCACGCCCCGCGCCTCGGCATCTGCTCGTGCGCGCGCAAGGTCTCGGCGATCTGGTCGCCCACGGTGAAGAGCGGGTTCAGCGAGGCCATGGGGTCCTGGAGGATCATGGCCATCCGCTTGCCGCGAATCGCGCGCATCTCGCTGTCGCTCTTCGTGAAGATGTCCTCGCCCTCGAAGCGCACCGACCCCCCGGCGATCCGCGCTCCCGGGGGCAGGAGACGCATGAGGGTCAGGGCCAGCGTGGTCTTGCCCGACCCCGATTCCCCCACGATGCCGAGCGTGCGCCCGGCCTCGAGCGAGAACGACACGTCCTCGACGGCCCGGGTGACGCGCGTGCCGCGCGCGGCGACATAGTGGGTCGACAGACCAGAGACTTCGAGGAGCGTGGTCACAGCTGGCGGAGCTGGGGGTCGAGCTTGACGCGGAGCCAGTCGCCCAGGAGATTGGCCGAAAGCACCATGAACATGATGCAGAGGCCGGGGAGCACGGTCAGCCACCAGTAGCCCGCCATGAGGCCCTTCTTGCCGTCGGCGAGCATGAGTCCCCAGGCGGGCTTGGGCGGCGGGACGCCCACCCCCAGGAAGGACAGCGAGGCCTCGGTGACGATGACCACCCCCAGCATGAGCGTGCCCAGCACGATGGCGGAGTTCAGCACATTGGGCAGGATGTGGCGCCGCATGATCGTCCACTTCGAGCAGCCCGCGACCACGGCCAGCCGCACAAAGTCGCGCTCCCGCAACGAGAGCACCTCACCGCGGATGACGCGCGCGTACCGTGTCCAGTACACCGCGCTCAAGATGATGACGATATTCATCACGCTTGGGCCGTAAATGGCCGCCAGGAAGATGGCGAAGGTCAGACCGGGCACGGCCAGCCACGTGTCGGTGAGACGCATGATGACCTGATCCAGCCAGCCACCCAGGTAGCCCGCGAGGATGCCGAGCGTGGTGCCGATAGCCCCCGCGACGATGACGGCGAGGAAGCCCACCACGATCGATACCCGCGCGCCGAAGATCAGCCGGGAGAGGACGTCGCGGCCCACATGGTCAGTGCCGAGCAGATGGGCCCGGCTGCCGCCGTCGACCCAGGCGGGCGGCTTGAACCGGTCGGTGAGCGTGCCCACCTCCGGGTCCGAGGGCGCGAGCACATCGGCGAAGATCGCGGTCAGGATCAGAATGCCAAGGATGGCGATCGGGAGCACCGGCAGGTTGCCGCTCCGGAGCCCGGACCAGCGGCCCGGCAGGGGGAGCACCTCTGCCTGAACAGTGGGAAGAACGCGGCTATCGCTCATAACGGATCCTCGGATCGATGACGGCGTAGAGCACGTCAATGATCAGGTTGACGGCCACGATCATGATGCCGCTGAGCAGCACGGTGGCCTGCACCACGGGAAAGTCGCGGAAGGTTATCCCTTCAAAGAGAAGGCGACCTATGCCCGGCCAGGCGAACACCGTCTCGACGACCACCGATACATTGACCATGAGCACGAGATTGATGCCGGCCAGCGTGAGCACCGGGATGAGCGCGTTCTTGAACGCGTGCTTGGCGATGACCAGCGCCTCGGGCAGCCCCTTCAGCCGGGCGAGCTTGACGTACTCCGAGCCCAGCACCTCGAGCATGGAAGATCGCGTGAGCCTCATGTGCGCCGCCGCGAAGTACCACCCCAACGCGAAGGCCGGCATGAGCAGGTGGAGCGGGGTCCCGGACCCCGACGAGGGCAGCCAGCCGAGGTAGACGGAGAAGAAAAGAATGAGGAGGAGGCCTGTCCAGAAGGACGGCAGCGAGAGCCCGAGGAGGGCGAAGAGCTTTCCCGCGCTGTCCCACCAGCTGTTCACCCGCACCGAGGCCAGGATCCCGCTCGGGATGCCGATGAGGAGCGAGAACGTCATGGCCGCCACCGCCAGCATGAGAGAGTTGGGCAGGCGGGAGAGATAGAGCTCGAACACGGGTGTGCGGTAGTAAAAGGACTGGCCGAGGTCGCCCCGCGCGAGGTCGGCCATGAAGCTGCCGAACTGCGCGATGAGCGACCGGTCGAGACCGAGGCGGGCCCGCATGGCCTCGACGTCGCCCTTGGCGGCGCCCGGCTCGACCAGCAGTACCGTCGGGTCGCCCGTGAGGCGAACGAAGAGGAAGATGATCAGACAGAGCAGCAGGAGCGAAAGGGCCGCATAGCCTATCCTTCGCAAGATGAAGCGCCGCATCGTTTGTCCTCCGCTGCGCTGCGACAAGGACCAGGAACGCTCGCAGACCGCGAGGTTGCCCGATTATCCCTGAATCCCCCGCCCTGTCAATCCCGCGCTATTGTCGTGAGCTCTTTGCCTGTGCTAGGGATCTATCCAAGGAATCCAATGTCCTCGCGCCGAGGAATGTTCCGCTTCGAGCGCCGGCTTCGCCGGCGCAATCTGTCCGGGGGGAGGCTTCGGAAGGGGGGCGGAGCCCCCCTCCGAGCTATCTAGCCCACATGGGCGACGTGCTCGATCTCGCGGAGCGCTTCTGGCGTGGGGAGGTCCCGCGCCGCGATCTCTGGCGCCCCACCGGCAAGCACGAGGAGCTGGTCCCGGGGCTGGTCTTCTTCCACATTTGGGCCAATGTCACCGCCCTGCGCACGGAGGCAGGGCTCGTGCTCGTGGACACCGGCAATTTCGCCTCCCGGGACCGCACCTTCGCCGCGGTGCGCGCCGTCGATCCCGCACCGGTAGCCGTCGCCGTGTACACCCATGGCCATGTCGACCATGCCTGCGGCCTGCCCCCCTTTCTCGCCGAGGCGCGGGAAAAGAAGTGGCCGGAGCCCGGCATCATTGCCCACCGGAATGTGGCCGCGCGCTTCGACCGATACCGGATGACGGCGCCGTGGAACGGGCTCATCAACTCGCGCCAATTCTCGAGGGCCGCCACCTGGCCGACCGAGTACCAGTACCCCCAGACGGTCTACGACACCACGCATGCCCTCGAGGTCGGGGGCGTCAGGCTCGAGCTCACGCACGCGCGCGGCGAGACCGACGACCACACGTGGCTGTGGTGGCCGGCGCGGCGCATCCTCTTCACCGGCGATCTCTTCTTCTGGGTGGCGCCGAACGCGGGCAATCCGCAAAAGGTCCAGCGCTATGCCGCCGAGTGGGCGCAGGCTCTCCGCGCCATGGCGGATCGCGGCGCCGAGCTCTTGATCCCGGGGCACGGGGCGCCCGTGGTGGGGGCGGCGCGCATACATCAGGCGCTCACCGACACCGCGCTCTGGCTGGAGACCTTGGTCGCCGAGACGGTGGCGCGGATGAATGCCGGACTCACGCTCGAGGACATCCTGGCCGAGGTCAAGCCTCCCGCGCATCTGAGCGAGCGGCCGTACCTCCAGGCCGTCTACGATGAGCCCGACTACGTCATCCGGAACATCTGGCGGCTCTACGG